>CALZEK010000165.1 GCA_945639745.1 uncultured Bacillaceae bacterium | reverse complement strand
TGACACTACCAATTATAAAGCGTTCAACAGCATTGACACCTGTTGCTCCCATTACAATTAAATCAATTTGTTCATCAGGAATAACTTCTTTTGTTAAGACAACTTTAGGCAAACCTCTTTTTAAAAGTATTTTAACATTAGTAAAGTCAGCATCTTCTGCTTTTTTTTCATATTTTTCTAATATTTTCTCGCCTTGAACTTTTGCGAGATTAACATACTCATGATCATAATTAGCGATGGGTGAGATGACTCTTGTATCAACAACATGTGTCAAAATTAAAGTTGCGTCATTTCTTTTAGCCATGGCAATAGCTTTATGAAAAGCTTTATCAGAACCTTCTGAACCATCAAGAGCTAAAAGAATACGATTATATTTTTTTTCGATTTCAATTCCTCCTTTAATCATTAAGTGGTATACTTCTAGTTTACTTGAAATCAGTCGAATGTGGTAGTTAAATTTATATTATCAGGCGCGATGTAGGTCAGCGCACCTAATAATAAGGACTATGAGCACATGGACTCAACTTATCTTGAAGCTTTATAATTCATTGCAAGACCCGTCACCCCATAAAATAAAGTAAACAACGGTGTGATTAAAGCAAGAAAACTAAAGGGAAGATAAACAAGCGGTGATATGCCAAGTGCTGCACTCGTAAAGAGCCCTGCCGCTGTCCAAGGGACTAAAGGTGTAGCTTGCGTAGATGTATCTTCCATGAGGCGTGATAAGTTCTCAGGTGGAATCTTATATTTTTCAAATAAAGGTTTCATCAGCGTTCCTGTCATCACACCTGAAAATGAGAATGAACCACCAATAAAGAGCAAGAAATATGACGTGACCATCGAGAGCACAACAACCTGTGAGGCTCGTTTAATATAAATGACAATTTCAGATAAAATAGCTTCTAAAATACCATATTCATATAAAATACCACCTAGACCAAGGGCAAATAAGTATAAAGCTAGTAAAGGAAACATACTGGTAAGTCCACCTTGTTGAAGTAATGTATCAACAATTTCAACACCGGAACTATCAGTATAGCCGTGATAAAAAACATCAAGCATCGCATTTAATGTTAATTCTTTTTGATAAAATAAAGCAACAGCACCACCAGCTAGCGCACCAATAAATATTGATGAAACAGGTGGTCGTCGCATCACGAGTAAGATGATGACAATCAGTGCTGGTAAGAGAGGAATAAAACCAAATTTAAAATTCTCCGATAAGTAATTCATTAAAATATTGACTTGCTCTGCGTCGACAGAAGACCCACTATAAATAAAACCAAGCACAGTAAAGATAATCGCACTAATAATATAAGCTGGACCTGTCGTCCAAAGCATATGTTTAATATGGTCCATTAATTTTACACCAACAATCGCAGCTGATAAATTAGTACTATCTGATAAAGGTGACATTTTATCACCAAAAAATGCGCCACTAACAACTGCACCCCCTGTCATGCCAATAGGAATGCCTAAACTTTGTCCAACACCCATCATCGCAACACCAGCTGTTCCAATTGTTGCCCATGATGCACCTGTGGCCATAGAAACCAATGAACATAAAATAAGTGCGATTACTAAAAATAAATTGGGGCTAATCGTTTGAATGCCGTAATAAATAATTGAAGGTACAGTTCCTGAAGCCATCCAACTCCCAATTAATATTCCAACCGTTAATATAATCATCCCTGGTTGAAGAGCTGTGAGCATGGATTGATAAGCACTTTCCTCTACTTCTTTAAATGTATAACCTAATCTGGCAATTAATGGAATGACTGCTAGTAATGCAGAAAACATCATGATTTGGATTGTTGCTTCAAACACAAATAATCCGGTTGCTATGATGGCAATCACAATTAAAATAATCATTATTGAATATGTAAATGAGGGCTTATATTTTGCTTTATCAGCCACTTAAAACACTCCTTATTAGAATTAGCTTTTTTATATGTAATGATAAGTTTGATTTAAAAAAGGTGAATTCAGCCAAAACTTTGTCTTTGTTGTTTGATGATTTTAATATGTCATCTTCTCCTCCTAAATGAGTGTGATATTTTGAGGTGTTTATAATATAACTACCCCTTTTATGAAGATATAAACGTCATTTGTTTAATAGGTGATATAAATAAAAGTTAAATATGTGTTAAAATACAAACAACTTTTAACCTAACTAAACTTTTAATAAGGAGAATGTGTTTATGACTTTGGAATTTGATATTTTGCAAACGATAACTATTGCAGTGATTGTTCTTTCTATTGGTGCTGTGATAAAAAACAGAGTTTATTTCTTTCAGAAGTTTTTTATACCTAATCCTGTCATAGGTGGTATTATAGTAGCCTTGATAACTTTACTTGGTCATAGTACGGGTGTTTTTTTCTTTGAATTTGATACAACCCTTCAAAATATTTTTATGACTGCTTTTTTTACTGCCGTTGGATTCTCCTGTGATTTCAAAGCATTTAAAAAAGGTGGAAAACTTGGCATCATCCTCACACTCGTGACGATGGTACTTATTAGTGTTCAAAATATTTTAGGTATTGTTTTAGCAAAAATATTAGATATCAATCCACTCATTGGTTTAGCAACATCATCGATTGCTTTAACAGGAGGACACGGAACCTCCGCTGCCTTTGGACCTGTCTTTGAAACATACAATGCCAGTGGTGCGACAACAGTTGCCTTATCAGCAGCAACCTTTGGTTTAGTCGCAGGTGGATTAGTTGGTGGACCTGTTTCGCGTTATTTAGTAAAAAAACATAACTTGCTAGAAACAGCTCAAGCTAAACAGTCAAAAGAAGCAAAAACGACTAGGACAAAAGAAGTTCAACCATATACTGGTTTATCTGAAAAGAATATGTTTCATGCTGCTTATCAACTAATTGTTGCTATGGGTGTTGGAACAATAGTTTCGATGCTGATTGAAAGTGTTGGATTCATTTTACCTGGCTATATTGGAGGTTTGGTGTTGGTGATTGTTATTAGTAATGTAGGGGATTTTTGAGGTAAATATAATGTCCCAACAAGAGAAATTAATACAATAGGTCAAATTTCTTTATCGTTATTTATAGCAATGGCTTTAATGACTTTAAAACTCTGGGAATTAAAAGATCTAGCTATTCCGATGATTATTATTTTGACTGCTCAAGTTATTTTTATCGTTTTATTTGTTGTGTTTTTTGCATTTAGAATGTTAGGTAAAGATTATGATTCAGCAGTGATGGTCAGTGGTGTAACAGGGTTTGGTTTAGGCGCGATGCCAGTTGCAGTTGCAAACATGCAAACGTTTATGGAAGAATATCCCGCATCACCAACTGTCTTTTTCGTTATTACTGGCATAGGAACAATTGCCATAGATATTAGTAATAGCTTTTTAGTGACCTTCTTTTTAAATATCATGACTTAAAAAACAATCACATATTTAAAGGTTTGATCATTTTTTATCCTTATTTTAAGTCATAATTTCATCATATTATGACTGCATTTTTTTTGTGTTTTATGATAAAATAAATCCATTAATGATAATGAAAGTCAATATCAATTATAAAATAAGGAAAGAGGAAATGAAACATGAGAAAAACAGCCCTATTTATTGTATTAAGTGCTTTTATATTTCTAGTTGCTTGTGGTCAAAAAGAAGAAGTGAAAGATAACGAAAAAAATCAAGCAGAAACGATTACCATCACACATGAATTAGGAGAAGAAGAAATTCCCAAAAACCCAGAGAAAATTGTTGTGTTTGATTTTGTTATGTTGGATACTTTAGATAAATTAAATGTTGAAGATACTGGTGTCCCGCAAGGATCATTACCTTGATATTTAGAAAAAGATC
>CALZEK010000164.1 GCA_945639745.1 uncultured Bacillaceae bacterium | reverse complement strand
CATTGTCCAGAGATTACCAGACTTTTCTTCTTCTGTATGAGGTGCATGATCTGAACAAACACTTGAAATTGTTCCATCAGCTATCCCTTTCCATATTTCTTCTTGATCTTCTTTTTCTTTAACTAACGGAAATACCTTCATTACAGGGCCTATTTCTTTATAACTTTCATTTGTTAAAAATAAATAATGCGGACAAGTTTCAGCCGTTACTGGCAAGCCTTCCTTTTGAGCTTGACGAATTAGTTCTACTGAACGTTTTGTTGTAACGTGTAAAATATGTAGACGAGTTCCTAAATCGCGTGTAAATTCAATGGCAGTTTGAACTGTTAGCACCTCAGCAAGTTGTGGTCGTGACGATAAAAACAAATCGTAATCATCACCTTTATCGTCTGTTATATTTTGTGCTAAACGATGCATTAAATCACTATTTTCAGCATGAATTGCTAATACATTTCCTGTTTTGGCTACTGATTTAAATATTTCATAAACTTCACCATCATCACATGGAGGCATGACATTCTTTAGACTTGGATCATAATTATAAACTAATTGGAAGTTTTCTTTATCAACTGCATAACCCCAGAAGTATTTAATGCCTATCACACCTGAATCATGTAACTCTTGGATGTTATCTTTATTTAAATCTCCTAAGCTAATACCCCACAAGCCAAAATCTATATTTGCTTTACTTTCTAAGTTCTTTTTTTGTTTTAAGAAGTTTTCACGTGTATTTACAGAGGGATTAGTATTTGGCATTTCAAAAACTGTTGTTATTCCTCCTACAGCAGCTGCTGTAGTTGAATAAGAAAAGTCTTCTTTATAAGTTGCTCCTCCATCACGTGAATGAATATGAGTATCTATTAAACCTGGCAATACGTATTTTCCAGTTGCGTCCGTTTCTAATTCAATTTTTCCAGGTAATTCTTGATTAGATATTGCTTGGATTAAACCATCTTTTATATATATATTACCTTTTTCTATTGTATCGTCCATAACAATATTTCCATTTTTAATGACGTGATCCCAACTCATATCCATTTCTCCTTTTAAATTATTTTTTTTAGTTTAACTTTTTTAGTTTGTCAATAAACTTTATTCATACTTTTAGTTTAAGTGTTTATTAAATATTTACAACTATTTCTTAATATTTTCATTCAACATTTTTAATAACATTAGTTTTAATTGTTTTTATGATGGGAATGAAGTTATCTTAATTGAATATTATCATGTATTCATGTAAAGTAAATAATTGTACTTACGAAAGGAGTTTAATTTTGAATGACAAAAAATAAACTGACAAATCAGCTTGCTCAAGCAATTTTTTGTATTAATAGGCACGCCAAAGCCGCTACAAAACCTCAACATTTATATTCCATTAAAAAAATAGCGCTTCATAAATTACTTCATGAAAAAAAAGCTCATAAAATCGGTTTACACTTTTCGAATAATCCGAAAAATAGTAATCAACATTCGACCTTATTAGTAAAAGTTGATAATTATTATTTTCATTTACCACCTGAAAAAGATGATTTTATAAAATTAACACATTTAGGATATCTAGATGAAGATTATCGTAATCCTCAAACTCGTATGTCATTATCATCAGCAAAAAAAATTATTTATAAATATATTGATTGGCAAGCTCCAACAAAGAAAATTAAGAAAAAAACACCTTCATACTACACACCCTCTTCATTAGGTCAAATGGAATGGCCACCAACTAAAAAGTTCGACTAATAATAGATTAACTAGAATGAAATGTATAAGAGGTGATATCTTAATGACTACGCCAGAAAATAATAGTTCAATAAAATGGATAAAAGGTCTCTTACTTACGTTTATATGTGCTGTTTTATTTAATGCTTTTATTTTTTCTTCAGCAAAGGTTGAAGGTATTAGCATGGAACCTACACTTTTTGATGATGATAGAATTATATTTAATAAATTTATCTATCTCATTGCTGAACCAGAACGTGGTGATATCGTAATGATAAATAAACATAATGAAAATTATGTTAAACGAGTAATCGCATTACCTGGGGAAAGAATTGAAATGACTAATCATAAGCTTTATATAAATAATGAAAAACAATTTAATTCCTATGTTGATCGGAATGGTGATATTCTAACAGGAAGTTTTGGCCCTAAAATAGTTCCTAAGAATCAATATTTTGTTATGGGAGATAATCGAGCAGTAAGTAAAGATAGTCGAAATGGGTTAGGTTTAATTAAACGAGAAGAAATCATTGGACGTTCAGAATTTACTGTCTATCCATTACATCAATTTTCGAGAACAAAATAAAAACTAGAAAGGTAATTCTTTCTAGTTTTTTTATTTTATTCTTTGTCAAATAATAGGTAACCTACATTTAATAGTGCAATTGCAAAACATACAATTCCAAAAGCTGTTGTCCACATAGAAGTGCACTCCTTTATTATTCATTATCCTACATCACTATCATACCAATAATTCATAAAATTATAAAGCTTTAATATATTAGCCAATAATTATTTTTTCCTTGGGATAGTGATAATTACGTTCGCCACGTCGACTTTTAAACATAAATATGAAGGTAACAACCCCTACTCTTCCAATAAACATAAGTATCATCAAAATTATTTTACTTACTGTTGTTAATTCACTAGTTATACCTAAAGATAGACCTACTGTACCAAAGGCAGAAGTAACTTCAAATAATATTTGGATCAAGCTAAAAGATTCAAATATCGAAACTATTATGACTGAAGTAAAGATTAATAAAACTGCCATTAACGTCACTGTTACTGCTTTAATAAAATCATCATTATGTATTTCACGTTTAAATATACGTAAACTTTTTCCTCCACGTGCATAAGTAATCAAAAATATGACTACAATTGCAAATGTTGTTGTTCTAATTCCACCACCAGCACTACTAGGCGAAGCACCAATAAACATAAGACCTGACATAAATAATTGATTAGATTCAGTTAATAAATTAACATCTAATGTCGACAATCCTGCACTTCGTGTTGTAACCGACTGAAATAAGGCATAGAATAAATTTTCGTGCCAACTATTACCGTTTAAATAATGATTTTTATCCATTAAATAAATAAATAATGTTCCAAAAACAACTAATAAAAAAAATGTAACTGATGTTATTTTAGTAAATAAACTAAATCTAAATCGTTGACGTTTTTTTCGTTTTGTTCGAAGATAATCTTTGATTTCAATTAAAACAGGGAAACCAATCGCACCAAATACAATTAATATAATCACAATCGTTTGAACAAAATAATCATGAGCGTATGGAAACATTGACGCCCCAGTAATATCAAAACCACCATTTGTTATCGCACTAATAGTTATGAATAAACCATTAAGATATGCTTCACTTACTGTTGAATAATATGTCAAAAAATAAGTTCCTAAGATTAAAAAACCAACTAATTCAATTAAAAATACAACATAAATAATTTCTTTTATTAATTGAGCCATTCCAGCAAATGTTGTTTGATTTTGATCTGTCATAATTAAACGACGTTCTCTTAATCCTATCTTCTTACCAAATAGTAACCAAATAAATGTCCCAGAAGCCATAATTCCTACTGCACCTAATTGCAAAATAAATAATAAGATAAAGTAACCTGTTACACTTAGTGTGTTTATAACTGTAATTGTACTTAACCCTGTTACACTTAAAGCACTTACTGCAGTAAATAATACATCTATAAATGGTATTTTAACTCCTGGTTTATATGCTATGGGTAATGACAGTAATAGAGTTGATAATATAACCGCTATAAAGTAAAAAATAAGTAGTATTCGTGCTGGTGACATGCGATTCATCCAATTTTTAAAAGAT
>CALZEK010000163.1 GCA_945639745.1 uncultured Bacillaceae bacterium | reverse complement strand
TCGTATTTTATAACTTACTCATTTTCGTTGGACAAGATATGATAGGTGATGATGGTGTTCTAATCGCTTCAATTATGGAAGGTGCTGCACCCATTATTTCGATTATCGTAATGTGGATCGCTTATAAAAATAAACCAAGTTTATTTACTTTCCTAACCATTGTCGTTGCTTTTATCGGAGTTTATTTCGTAGTAACAAATGGAGATGCGAGTCTTTTATTCGGTGACAATCGATTATTTCCATTATTTATTTTATTCATTGCTGCTTTAGGTTGGGCGGTTTATACAATTGGTGGTAGTCACTTTAATAAATGGTCAGTACTAAGATACTCAACGTTAAGTGCTCTTTATGGTACAGCAACAGCTGTTGTTGTTGTAATGATTGGATCATTTATGGGACTGATTCCAGTACCAACAATTGAAGAATCACTAAGTGTTAAATACCATATGGCATTTATGATTATTCTACCCGGTATCATTGCATTACTTGGTTGGAACAAAGCAGTACAAATTTTAACGCCGATCAATGCTATTCTATTTATTAACTTTGCTCCAGTAACAACAATTATTATTAGAATGATTCAAGGACACAAAATTGGATCATTTGAAATCTTTGGAGTAGTGCTTGTTATCTTAAGTATTATTGCTAATAACATGTACCAGCGTTATGTAAATAAGAAAATTGAAGAAAAACACGAGTTTCAAAAAAAAAGCGCCTAGAAATTTAAATTAAATAATAAAACATCAAAAACCGTGAACTTTTTATTATAGTTCACGGTTTTATTTTATTATAAATAAAATGTTGAATAATTTAATTTTTCATTATTATTAAAAGTTAAATTTACTCTCATCATGTCTTCAAATAAACAGATTTTATATTATTATCTTTTAAATTTCATCATCAGAATTTTTGTTATAAAATGCTTCCATATTGTTTTGATTGCCATTCTTTTTTCGAATATACTTACCTATTATAGACTGATTAATACCTTCTCTCACAGCTAATAAAAAACAAACCGTATGAAATAAATTCCATACGGTTTGTTTGTACTACTTATTTATACGCCACACTTAAGTTGTGCACCACAACTTGTACATGTGTTACAGCCACCAATTTCTGCTACGTGACCTTCTCTACAAACTGGGCAGCGGTCTCCTAATTCAGATCCGATTGTGACGTTTGTTTTTTCTAACTCTTGGATTGTATCCATTAAAACTACTTTTGGTTGTGTTTCAATTGTGTAACTATCTTCTTCGTTATCATCAAAGCTATTTTGTTCAGCTTTTAATGTCAGCACTTGTGAATCTCTGCTACCATCTACGTAAACTGTTCCACCTTTTGCACCGCCATTATATAGACGCTGGTACACACTTTCTACTTGTTCTACAGAATAGCCTCGTGGTGCATTTACTGTTTTAGAAATTGAACTATCTACCCATCTTTGAATGACACACTGCGTATCAGCATGAGCTTCTGGTTCAAGGTCCATTGCAGAAACAAACCATTCAGGTAAGTCATTTTCATCTGCTTCTGGATGTCTATCTAAATATTCTTGAACAATTTTTGCTTTAACCTCAATAAATTTACCTAAACGACCACTTCTAAAGTAAGAAAATGAGAAGTATGGCTCAAGTCCTGTACTAACACCAACCATTGTTCCTGTTGATCCTGTTGGAGCAACTGTTAATAGGTGTGAGTTACGAATACCATACTTTAAGATATCTTCTCGAATATCTTCTGGTAGAGTTTTCATATAACCTGTGTTGATAAATTTCTGACGTAATTCTTGTGTTTCTTCTTCTGTTTCACCAATTAAGAATGGGAAACTTCCTTTTTCTTTTGCAATTTCAATTGATGTACGGTAAGCAGTTACTGCAATTGTTTCAAAGATTTGATCAACTAACTTGTTACCTTCATCTGAACCGTATTTTGTTTCAGTATAAATAAGTAAGTCATGTAATCCCATAACACCTAAGCCTACACGTCTTTCTCCTAGTGCTTGTTTTTTATTTTCATCTAAGAAGTAAGGTGTTGCATCAATAACGTTATCTTGCATACGGACACCTGTTGCAACTGTTGATTTAATTTTTTCAAAGTTAATTGTTTTTTCATCTTTGTTAGCCATTTCAGCTAAGTTAACTGCTGCTAAGTTACATACAGAATAAGGTGCTAGGGGTTGCTCACCACATGGGTTCGTTGCTACTACTTGATCACCATATGCTTTAGCATTTGTAGCGTCATTTGCATTATCAATAAAGAAAATACCTGGTTCTGCTGAATATGTCGCACAAACGTTAATTAAATCCCATAAATCTTTTGCTCTAATTTCACGATACACTTTAACGCCATAACCCATTTCTTCCCAACGTCTTACATCACCAATTTTTTGCCACTGTTCATTGTAAGCAGCCATTTCTTCTTTATTATAATTTTCCACATCAGGGAATTTCAGTTGATACATTGTATCATTTTCAACTGCTTCCATAAATTCTTTTGTAATTGCAACAGAAATATTCGCTCCTGTTAAGAACTCAGAGTTTTGAACACTATAGGTTCCACCTGTTCTTAATTTTAATTCTGCTTCTTTCATTGCTTCTTCAGTAAAGCCACCATTTCCAGGAATGGGCTTGTAGTTAAGTATACTTTGGTACATATCTTTTTCAGTTTCTGTTAAGGGTGTGAAATCAAGTTTTTCTTCAGCCATTTGTCTGATTTGTTCATCTGCTGTATTTTCAATTAAATATCTCAAAATTCTTGGGTTTTGCATTTTTGAAATAATAAATTCAATAATATCAGGATGTGAATCAACTAACATAATCATTTGTGCGCCTCGACGAGATCCACCTTGCTCTACTAAGTGAGTTAATTTAGCAATATCATCTAACCATGAAACCGAACCTGATGATTTACCATTAACACCTCTTGCAAGTGTATTACGTGGTCTTAATGTTGATCCATTTGTACCAACACCGCCACCTCGTGACATTATTTCCATAACTTCCTTACGGTGATCTGAAATACCTTCTCTTGAATCTTCAATATAAGGCATGACATAACAGTTAAAATAAGTCACGTCTGTTTCAGAACCTGCACCGTAAAGTACACGACCTGCTGGAATGAAGTTTAGGTTTGATAATTCATTATTAAATTCTTCAAACCATTTCGTTTGCTCTCCCTCAGTTGCCTCAACAGAAGACAAGCCTGTCGCATTACGTTTAGCAATTTGTTCGTAGAATATTTCAAGCGGTTTATCTAAAGCATCAATGTTTCTTTTTATAATACCTGTTTCAATTTCTTGTTCATTGTCTAAAATATTCATAAATTCTGGTGCTACTTTAATATAAGCTTGTTTTGTTTCCATATTTAAATCCTTAATAATTCCATAACCTCTTGCAGGGAATTGCGGATCAGCTTTAACTGTTAAGACAACAAAGTCTCCATTTTTTAATGTTTTCTTTTCCGTATCTTTAAATGCATAACGATCAAGCATAACTAATCTTGACACACCATCGTGTGTTAATTTCATATCGCTTGTAATAGGATGCACTTGATCAAATAATTTAATATCCTCGTTCAATTGTTCAATATTAATGTCGTTTGTGTTTGTCTTAATTGTTGACATATTGCCACTCCTTCAGAAACTCTGTTATTGATAGATTTTTATACGTAAATCTATATCTTGTGTTTAAATCATACAATATCATCTATATATTGTAAAGAGACTTATTTTAATTAATTTATTTTAGCTTTTTGCTTGACAGGATAAAGACGCTTATAACAATTTTTCAACGTATTTTTTTATAATCTTTGTGTTATTGTTTAATTCCATTTATAATAAAAATGTAGGTGTTTAATTGTTTTTATTTTGAGGGATATGGATTTTTTTTGTTTTTTTTTTGTTTTTTTTTTTT
>CALZEK010000162.1 GCA_945639745.1 uncultured Bacillaceae bacterium | reverse complement strand
CTAACCCTTTCTTATTTATTAAGTAATTCTTTAAGTTCATCTAAAAATACATTTACGTTCTGATAATGACGATAAACTGATGCAAAACGCACATAAGCAACTTCATCAATTGTTAACAAACGTTCTAATACCATTTCTCCAATATAATCACTACTTATTTCTGGTTCTTCAGAATTTCTAATTGCTTGCTCAACATCAAATGCTAATTGTTCAATCGTTTCAATCGGAACGGGACGCTTTTCACACGCTCTCATTAAGCCTCTAATTAATTTATCTCGTTCAAACTCTTGTCTTGTACCATCTTTTTTAACAATAATAAGTGGTACCTCTTCAAGACGTTCAAATGTCGTAAATCTAAAACCACACTGTTCACATTCTCTTCTTCTTCTAATTGCTTCGCCGTCTTCAATTGGTCTTGAATCTAAGACACGTGAATTTCTATGATGACATTTCGCGCACTTCACTTTTTCAACCCCTATTCTATCTTCAATCAAACCCTACTAATTGTATATTTTATCATGTTTTAGCGATTTTAACTAATTAAAAAAAGGCTACTTCGACAAAATAACAGCTAAAATTTAATTTAGCCTTACTTTATCAAAAGTAACCTTCTTAACATATGTTATTTTTTAGTAGGTAATGATGCTCCAACATAACGTGCTAAATCCACAACACGTGCAGAGTAACCCCACTCATTATCATACCAAGCAAGTACCTTTACTTTATTATCATCGATTACCATTGTCGATAATGCATCGATAATTGCTGAGTGTTCTGTTGTAGCAAAATCTATTGAAACTAAAGGTTCTTCGGTATATCTCATAATACCTTTAAGTTTATTTTCAGATTCATTTTTAAAGACATTGTTTACTTCTTCTGCGGTAACATCTTTTTCTAAATCAACAACTAAATCAACAAGTGATACATTAGGTGTCGGTACACGTAATGCCATTCCATGAAGTTTACCATTTAAATGAGGCATAACTTCTCCCAGTGCTTTTGCAGCTCCTGTAGATGTTGGAATAATTGATTGTGCACAAGCACGTGCTCGACGTAAATCACTATGAGGATTGTCTAAATTAGGTTGATCTGTTGTATAAGCATGGACAGTTGTCATTAAGCCATTAACAATACCAAAATGATCATCTAAAACCTTAGCAACTGGTGCTAAACAGTTTGTTGTACATGATGCGTTTGAGATAACGTCATCTGTTTCTGGATCATATTGATCTTCATTTACCCCTAATACAATTGTTTTATCTATGCCTTTACCAGGAGCTGTTATAACAACTTTTTTAGCACCTGCTTTTAAATGACGACTAGCGCCTTCTTTACTATTAAACTTACCTGTAGCTTCAATCACTACATCAATGTCTAATTCTTCCCATGGAAGTTCTTCTGGTTTACGTGAATTCACATGATGAATCGTTTCACCGTTAATTTCAAAACCATCTTTTATCACTTTAATTTCTTTTTCAAAAATACCGTGCACACTATCATACTTAATTAAATGTGCTAAAGTTTCTTCTGGGTAACTTGCATTAATTGCTACCACATCTAAATCCTTGTCTAATATCGCTTGGCGAAATACCATTCGTCCAATACGACCAAAACCATTAATTGCTATTCGGGTTCTGCTCATTTATAGTCCTCCCATAAATATGTGTTATACTTATTCGTTTTTTGTTCTTAATTAGTATAACATATATTTTTAAAATTACATCCTTAAAGCTTAACTTTTTTATTTTTTATATTTTCTGAACACTATACCACGTAAAGGCGCACCCTACCACCGGGACGAAAAAATCCCGATAAACCGCTTGTTTTGTTTGTTTTAAGTGAGATTTATATTCCATTTTTTTAATAAATCTACTAATTGATGATATGATGCTTCGACTGTTCCATTGTTATCAATAATTGCATCAGCTTTTTTTGCTTTTTCTTCAATATTTATTTGTGAATGAATTCGACTTAATGCTTCTTCTTTTGTACATTGATCCCGTTTAATCAAACGTTTGAGCTGAGTTTTTTCAGTGACATAAGCAACAACTATTTTTTCAACATAATCTTCTAAACCACTCTCATAAATTAAAGGTATATCCATCACAATCGCTGGATGATTTAATTCAATTAATTTATCTCTTTGCGCTATCATTTCCTTCCTAATCGCCGGATGAATAATTTTATTTAATTTTTTGCGTTTGTCTTCATCATTAAATACAATTTCTCCTAATGCTTTACGATTAAGTTCTTTATTTTCAAGAAGTATTGCTTCGCCAAATGTTTTGACAATTTCTAGATAGGCTGGCTTACCTGGTTCAACAACTTCTCGAGCAATTAAATCTGCATCAATCACTTCAATATTTAATTCCTTAAACATATTTGCAATCGTACTTTTTCCAGTTGCAATACTTCCTGTTAAACCTATAACAAGACTCATTTATCTGCTCCTAACTTTACTTTATCTTTGACATGTAGGACAAATATGCGTCCCACGTCCAGCGAGTTTAAATTTTTCGATTGTATCCCCACATTTTTTACATGGTTGGTTTTCTTGTCCATAGACAAATAATTCTTGTTGAAATAATCCCATTTCCCCATCACCATTTACATACGATCTAATAGTTGTACCACCTTGTTTAACAGCTTCATTTAAAACATCATAACTAAAATTAAAAATAGCTTCAATTTGAGTGTCATTTAATGTATTTGCTCTTGTTTGGGGATGAATGCCTGCTTTAAAAAGAACTTCATCCACATAAATATTCCCAAGACCGGCAATAATTGTTTGGTCAAGCAATGCAGATTTTATATGGCGCGTTGTTTTAAGTAATTTTTCTTTTAAATATTTTAAGTTATAATTTGCTTCAAATGGATCAGGTCCTAATTGATTAAGCGGCTTGACAGTTAAATAATCAGCTTTTGAAAAAACATGCATGGTACCAAATTTACGGACATCATTATAATTTAATGATGTCCCGTCTGTAAAGTTAAAAATCACATGTGTATGTTTATCACGTGGCAAACCTGTTTGTGATACAGAATATTTACCTTCCATTCTTAAATGAGAAATTAACATATCTGTATCTAATTCAAAAATTAAAAATTTTCCTTTTCGTTTAACATTACGAATTGTTTGATTTGTTACAATTTGCTTAAAGTGTTCAATATCATCTGGGTGTTTAATAATCTTTCCCCAATAAATCTCAATATCTGTGATTTTTTTATTTAAAACAAGTTCTTTTAATGTTCTTCTTATTGTTTCTACTTCTGGTAATTCAGGCATATTCATACTCCTACTAAATTATTTAGCATCAAACCAACTTGCACCATAAGAATAATCTACTTTTAAAGGTACATCTAATTTAACCGTATTCTCCATTATCCTTGGAACAAGTTCTATGATTGCATCTAGTTCATCTTTGGGAACATCTAAAATTAATTCGTCATGTACTTGCAATAATAAGTTCGCTTTAAAATTTTGTTTTTTTAATTCTTTTTGTAAATCAATCATTGCTTTTTTAATAATATCAGCTGCACTACCTTGAATGGGTGTATTCATTGCTGTTCTTTCAGCAAAGCTTCTTTGATTAAAATTACGACTCGTAATATCTGGTAAATATCGACGGCGATTCATAATTGTTGTCACATACCCTTGATGCTTTGCTTCTTTAACAATTTCATCCATATATGATTTAACATTTGGATATATTGTTAAATATTGATTAATAAATTCTCCTGCTTCTTTTCTAGAAATATTTAAGTTTTGTGATAAACCATAATCACTTATTCCATAAATAATTCCAAAATTAACAGCTTTTGCTTGTCGCCTCATGTTGCCATCAACAGTTTCTCTATCAACATGAAATACATCCATCGCTGTTTGAGTATGAATATCTTTATCCTCTTTAAAA
>CALZEK010000161.1 GCA_945639745.1 uncultured Bacillaceae bacterium | reverse complement strand
CCCTATCCATCCCCGCATTAAAATACGGGGATTTTCGGGCGTTTTTCATTAAAAGTTGTTGTTTAAAAAACTCTACTATATTCAATCCAATATACAAATATCAACAAAAACGTATTAAATTCTTACACCACTTACTGATGATAAAAATAAAAAAGGCAGAAATATTTAATTTCTGACCTTCCAGCTAATTCAATTTTTCTAGACTTGAATAAAAATCATTAACATACGGACTAGTCTTAACCATATTCCTTGATAAATATGATGACAGGTACATAGAGTCAACCTTTCTACACCTAGAAAGAGATACGTACAATAAGCCATTACTCCATCCCGCAGGTTGCACATTAACTCGTGAATAAGTCTGTCCCTGAGACTTGTGAATTGTAATCGCATAGCCTAATTTGAGCGGGATTTGGACATAAGATCCTATCATGGTTTTAAGATAAGCACCTTTGTCACTAGCTAAATAATCATAAACTTTCCATTCCTTTGGCTTAATGTGAATAGCTGGTCTATTTGGTGCAAACTTAACTTCCACAGAGCCGTTGTTACCAAATCCCGTAACAATACCAATGTCGCCATTATTATAATTTTCACCATTTGCGGTAGCGACAACCTGAGTACCGATCTTAAGCTCGATTTTATCAGGTACTGGCTTTTCAGAATCACTGATTTTTCCTTCCGATTCACTAATGAAAGTATGTACTGGCTCTTTGATTTGACTCAATTTTTCTCGATTAATTTTCTCCGCTGTTGCATTTCTACTAGTTAACGTAATGGCTTGATCTATTTCGTTTGTAGCAGCGTTTTTATTAAAAAACTCAATACCGCTGGCATCCCCTACACGAATCTTGTTCAAGGCTTCAATAAAATCTGGATTATCTTGACGTACAATGTTACGGAAAATTACGGGCTTAAAGTGCCAACTAGCCCATTCATCAGAATTAAATGCATATTCTTTTCCGCCAGCAAAGTACTGTCGCTCATAATCTGTACTTACAATTGGGGGCAATTGATAAAAGTCACCTACAACAATAAGTTGAATAGGCTGCTTATTTTCCTTTTCTGCCAATCTAAGGCTTTCGCTGAGCCACTTAAATATATCTGCTCTTACCATGGAAACCTCGTCTAAAATGACTCTATGAGTGCCCCTAAGAGATTTTGGCATTGTAGTAGGATGGTCATTAATTGTATCTGTACTCAGCTTTAAATGTAACAAACGATGAATAGTTGTACCACCTACATTAACAGCGGCTCGTCCAGTTGGTGCGCAAACTCTTGTATAATCATCGTTAAATTTATGGATAATGTACTTAAGTAAGAAGCTCTTACCTGTACCAGCTGAACCAGTTAAAAAGACATTTTCGCCCTTTTCAATTAATTCAATTGCCTTGTGTTGCTCAGCATTTAGCTTAACTTTTGACCAATCAATCTCTTCTTGACTTTCTGATAAAGCACTTCTTAGTTGCGTGTTAAAAACTTTATTAGCCTTTTTATGCTTACCTTTTTTCTCAGTAGTTTTGTATAAGCTATTTAAATAAGCAATGGCTTTATTTTTAGAACGATAACCATAACCATTACAATTATCGACTACCTTATTTGAGCGATCGACAATAATGTATCGATCACCTTTTTTCATTTTGACCTTAACCAAAGCTAAATCTTCGAATTCATATTTTTTAGTAATATTAGCTAAGTGTATTGGTTTTTGTCTAGCAGTAACTTTTTGCGAATGGATAACTTGTTTTACTTCTATGGCTCCATTTTTCCATTCCTTTACAGCTGAATCGACATTATCTTTAATCAATTCAGCTTTTTTAGGCTTGTAGTCAAAATTAGCTTGAAGAAATTTTAAAGCCTTTTCTCGTGTTTTATATCCCCATCCATTGCAATTCTCAATGATCTCACCATTTTTACCATTTACAATAACGAAACGTCCATTATGTTCAACAATTCCTGCATCAACAGCGTTGCTATGAGTTAATTTATTAATCTGTGTTTCCTGAACAGCCATTAATGTACCTCCATAATTTTTTCAAGCAATTTTCTTTTTTTAAGTATTTAAAAATAAAAGAATATAATCTTAGTGTAGTTTATTTAAGTAGTTGGTATCTATGTTTTCATCATGCTTACACATGTATTTGCACATGCAATTGAAAATGCAAATTTAATTCAAATTGCAATTGCATGTGTAACTAATTATAATAGATAATATAAGCATTTTTCAATGAAGGAGAAAATAATGGAAGTCATTACTTTTGCGACGATTAAGGGTGGAATAGGTAAGACAACCCTCTCATATAATTACGGCGAGTATTTAGCTAGTAAAGGGCATAAAGTTCTGCTCATGGATTTGGACCAACAAAGTTCGTTAAGTAGAACTTACGGTATTACAGATCAAGAAGGTACTGTAGAAGAAATTTTTAACGTTTACAATGACGATGAAAATCGCAAAGAAGTTAAGATACATCATGTAAATAAGAATGTCGATTTAATTTCTGGTACAACAAGATTAGATAAAGTGCAAAGCCGCCTAGAAACGCATAACAATAAAAACTTAATTCTATTTATGTGGCTTCATCAACACTATGACGATATTGTTGCTAATTATGATTATATGATTATTGACTGTCACCCAGATATTGGTATTGCAACTAAAAATGCGATTGCCGTTTCTGATGCTGTCCTAAGTCCAGTAACTCCTTCGAAATTTAGTTATGATTCAATCACTGAATTAGAAACACGAATGAAGGAATTGAAAAAGGAAACTGTAGATGTTATGTCAGGTAACACCTTGATAAGAGCTAAGGTGTATTATATTGCAAATATGATTAAGCATAATACAGGAATCAGTAAGGACTTCTTAAAGAGTATTAAAGAAGATAAGGAAGTCGAATGGATAGCAGAAATACCTGAACGTGAAATTTTTAATCGCTCAACATACTATCAGGTACCTATTTGCGAGATGGAACAAATGGCAAACACACCATTATCTGAAATTCCAGATGACTATAAGAACAACAAGGATTTCATGAAGATGCGCAATTATTTTGCTAATCAAAATCCCAAGAATTATAAGCAAATTGACGATATTTTTGATACGATTACAAAATATGTGTAATTGCACATGCAAATACACATAGAAATGCAATTGCATTTCTATGCGTAAAATAATAGTTTGAGAATAACATAAGGAGGATAAAATGGCTTTTCCAGAAAACTTTCCTAAATCAAGTGCATTTACTCGTGATGCAAAAATTCAACAATCAATTGAAGAAAATGAGAAAAAAGACCGTTTAGAACAAGAGAAAGAATCTACAAACGATTTAGTAAGTTCAGTTCCACGTAAGAAACGTAAAAAAGAAAAAAAGACATATATGACAATTTATGTTAGTCCAAGTGATAAACGTATTTTAAAAAAGGCTAGTCAAGAATACGGGTATAATTCAATTAGTGAGTTAATCAGAGCTTGGGCAACCGCACTTGAGCAAGATTTAAAAAAATAATTTTGTTTAGTTTAATCGCTTAGAGTAAATTGGTAACTGATCTAAGCGATTTTTTAATTATTCTGTTTTTTATTAGATTAGATAATTTCTATTTGCATTTTTGTGAATATAAAAAAAATAAAAAATTTTTTCTCAAAATAATAAGCTTAATGAATGAAAAAATATTGAAAGGTAGGAATCCATGGAATCGAGAGAAATAATAAATAGTGAGGATGGTTTGATCCCAATTAGCGGTAATAATGATTTTGAGAATAAAATTTTTCAGATTTTATTCGATGAAGCGAAAAGAACTCTTAAATCAGAGATAGAAATTCCAGGTAAAAAATCAAACAGCTAATTGACTATCATGATAACGTACCAAATATTAATTATGTGGATCAAATTACAGCGGCATTAAATAAACCTCAAAG
>CALZEK010000160.1 GCA_945639745.1 uncultured Bacillaceae bacterium | reverse complement strand
TTAATAAGACGACTAACATTTCAATAAGCGTAAAACCTTTTTCGTTTTTAAACATTTGACTACCCCCTATTATATTGTTTGCATTAATTGAATCATTGGCCACATTAAAGTCGCATAAATAAAGACAATAAATAAAGCGATCATAATAAAAAAGATAGGCTGTATTTTAGAAATAAAATTGTCTGTTTTTAACTTAATTTGATCATTAATTTGTTCACTATAAATACTTAAATCTCTTTCTAGTAATTGAGCGTCAATATTTGATTCAAAAATTTGAGCTATATTTGTTTCTAAAAAGGACATTTGCATAATTAAATGGCTTAAATTTTCACCATTTTTCAATTGATTGATCATTAATTTAGCATAATAATTAATCATTACATTTTCTTTTTGTGCTGATAGATGTTGTAAAATTGTTTTTAAAGAAACGCCTGTTTTTAAAAACATACTCATCTGTAAGGAAAAATAATAAGATGTTTGCAGTTTAATTAACTGGCGGTATATGGGAATTTTTTGATAAATATTAATTAATTGTTCAACAGCTAATTTTTTATGCACACGTGTAAAGACAAGCCAAGCAATTAAAAGTAAGATTGTCAAAATAATAAAAACATTACTTAATCCATCAATAATCATAATTGAATAAATAACAGATTTTGCTGAATCACTATCCATTAAGAAAAAATTAATAAACGAAGGTAAAACAAATTGTTTAATTAAAATGAGGATAATGAAAAAGAAAATAAATAATACGAGTGGGTATCTAATCGTTTGTTTAATTTTAGCAATATTATTAATTCGGTACTCATACATTTGCTGACATTTCTCGATTGTTTTAACAAGGTCATGATTTACTTTAACAAATGTCATATAGGTAACGATGGATTGATGAAAATTTAATTGAGCAAATGTGTCATCTAAAGGAATACCCTGCTTAAGTGATGTACTAAATTTTTGAGCAAGCGGCTTTAAATACGGATCCCACTCCATTTTCTCAAGTGATTCTAACAATGGATAGCCATATGATAAGAAGCGATGAAGTCTTTCTAAAAAATAATTTTGTCTTTTATCAGATAATTTTTCACGCCTTTTTATAAATCTTTTCTTCTTCGGATAAGAATCCATAAAGTTGAGCCCTCTTTCGCAATGCTTTAAATGATAAAAATCTAGTCTGATTCATCTTTGTTGGTCGGATAATTTCAGCGATTGCTGCACGTCTTTTTAAATGATTGATTTCTTTGAGTAAAATAAGTTCTAATGAAACAACCGATTTCACTGTTTGATTAATTTCTAAATCTGAAATCCCCATCTCTTTTAATCGTTCCAAAGTTCCTTGTGCACTACTGGCGTGAATTGTTGTTAAAACAAGATGTCCTGTTAAGGCAGCACGAAAAGCATATTCAGCAGTTAAGGCATCTCTTATCTCGCCAAGTAAAATAACGTCAGGATCATGTCTTAAAATCGCTTTTAAACCATTTTCATAGGTAATCTGAGCAGCCTTATTTATTTGAATTTGAATCACGTCTGTTAAGCTTCTTTCAATTGGATCTTCAAGTGTAATAATCTGAGCACTCCTTAATTTAAGTAATTCTTCAATTAAGCTATACATCAGTGTTGTTTTACCTGAACCAGTTGAACCTGAAAAGATTACGAGCCCTGATGTTAAATCAAGAAGTTTTAAAATATCTTTATTTTGAAAAGGGAATAAACATAATTTATCTAGAGGATAGCGTCTTGTTTGTGGTAGGATACGAATCGTTAAACTCTCTGAATATTTCACTGGTAGGGTTGAGAGTCTGAGTGAGTACTTATCGCCATTACTTTCATAATCAAGCGCCCCATCTTGAGGTCGAAATGATTCACCGATATCCATTGAAGCGGAGAATTTTAAATGAAGTAAAATAATTGTATATTCTTTGAAGTTTAATGCTTTTTTTAAGATGCGTTTACCATTAATACGGTAAAAGACTTTGACATTTGCTTCATCGACATAAAAATGAATATCTGTTGCTTCTGTTTCAAAAGCGATAATTAATATTTGATTGATAATTTTTTCTGCATGATTCACTTTTTTTCACCTCCTTTAAAAACACTCTATTATCATATTCGTTAAAAAGGGGTGAATTCCTTTATATTTAACAAAAATAAAAAAGTAGGAGCATTTTATCTCCTACTTTTTTAAAATTGGTTCGTATAAGGGTTCGTTGCTTTTTCAATCCCTATTTAAGTTGACGTTCCGTGCCCTGGATAAACGGTATAATCTTCAGGTAAAGTATATAATTTATTAATAATGCTATTTGCAAGCACTTCTATACTGCCACCTGGTAAATCTGTTCGACCAATCCCGTGATGGAATAACACATCACCACTCACAATGAATTCATGTTCTTTAAAAACAAAAGATATGCTACCTGGTGAATGCCCTGGGGTGTGAAGAACTTCAAAGTCAAAATCACCAATGAGATGCTTGCCCTCAGTTAATAATTTATCTGGTTGAGCTGTTTTAATTCCTCCATCAGTTCCTAAAAATAAGACTGACCGGTTTAAATCAGGGTCTTCTAACCAATCTGCTTCTGCTTCGTGCATGTAAACATCAACTTGATGTGTTTTTCTTAATTGGTCTAATCCGCCAATATGGTCAAAATGAGCATGTGTTAATAAAATCGCTTCGAGTGTTACTTCTTTTGCTTCTAAATAACTCGTAATAACATCTGACTCACCACCTGGATCAACTACTAATGCTCGATCATTTTGCGTAATAATATAACAATTTGTCCCAAGTGGACCTAATGATAATGTTTTAACTTTCATTCAATTTAACCCCCATCATATAATAATGATAAATCTTTAACCGCTCTGATGAATAATGCTCGACAAATCTCAAGCAATATTATAGAATGTTAATCAGTAGTACAGTTACATACTAATACAAATTTATTTCTATTAGCAACCTTTTGTGTTCTAGAATTACATAAGGAGGATGTAAAGAATATGATCTTAGCAATTATACTTTTAATTGTAGCGTTACTTGCAATTGTCTCTGTTTTCCGTCAAGTGAAGTTTAAGAACTATTTTGCTCTTGGTTTCTCAGCGATTGCAGCAGTTAGCTTTGGATTTTTCTCAGTGATGACAATTGTTTGTGAGTTAACTACTTCAGGTCTTTGTCCTTAAACAAAAAGCTACACATGTTTTAAAAGCTATCATTATAAATGATAGCTTTTTTAATTTTCATTTTTTAGTAAACGGCGCTCTTTTCGTACAATTAAAATAAATTTAAGATATAAGTCTTGTTCGATAAAACCATTTTCTTTTAGTTCATTTAACTCAAATTCAATTAGATCAAGATCTGTTAGTTTGTCCCCTGTATAAATAAACGCATTGTATGCTCGTAAATACTTTCTAACATCATACATTGTTCCACTCATCATCATCACTCTTTACTTTGCTTAATTTTATCATACATTGCTTGAAATCTATCTTGTTGACTTGTTTGACTCATTGCTTTTTCAATATAAACATCTGCTTGGACGAGATTATTTTGTTCATAATGAAGAATTGCTAAATTATAATATGCTTCTGGAAAATGTGGTTCTTTTTCGATACTTGCCTCTAAATCCTCTTGGGCATCATCATATGCTTCTAGTTCAATATTTGCATATGCACGTTGGAATAATAATTTTGCTTCCACGTCATTTGGTAGCTCTAAACCACGCGTAGCATAATCGATTGCCGCTTCATAATCTGCTTGTTTAATACTTTCTTCTGTTTGCATGAGTAAATACTGTGGATTTGTTTCATTTGCTTCAATACCATAAGTAACTAATCCAAAAATAAATAAACCATAAAAAACAAGTGAGACAAATGATGCTTTATAATTCTTTTTATAGGGTAAATTCACAATAGCTGAGGCGAGAAAT
>CALZEK010000159.1 GCA_945639745.1 uncultured Bacillaceae bacterium | reverse complement strand
TTTAGATGCAGACCAAATAGCACCGATAATACTAATTGATAAAAGTCCACCACTTTGATTTGTTAATAAACTTTCTAAATTACTTTCAAGCATACTTGAAACTTGCCCTGGTAAGTATTTATTTAAAAAATCAAGAACTGCATCACTCTCAATTGGTAAGTAACCTAATAAAGTTGCTAAAAAGAGAAGAAATGGAAAGATTGATAATAGAAAGAAGTAAGCGAGTTGTGATGACATCCCTAAAACATCAACGTTATTAAATCGCTCAAATAATTCTTTTCCAAATTCGATTATGCTTTTCATATATCTAATTCCTTTCTAAACATCAATTCAATTTCTTTTTATCTTCACTACGAATCTCATTAATTGTATTTTCAATTTGACCAACAGCATTAAGCGCTCCGTCTAATGAACTTGCTGCATTTTCTGCCGTTTCAATTAATGTGTTTTGAATTTGACGAATTGAATGTGATGGGTTTTGAACTATATTCCCCATTTGACCACTCATTAAACTTAATTCTTGTTTTACATAATTTCTTGTTTCTTGATTAATTAAACTAATTGCTCCACCAATTATTGCTCCAACAACCATACCTGTTATTAATTTATTTTTACCCATTATTATCACTCTTTTCAATTTTTTGTTGAATCATTTCACTTAAATTCGTAACTCCTTTATGAACAAGTTCATATGTAAAATCAAAATCGCCTGTAAAGTAAGGATCTGGTACATTTTTAACACTAGGATTTTCAAGTAGGTCTGTTAATTTTATAAAGACAATATCTTTGGGAATATCATAATCTGTTTTTATATCTTTTATATTTTGATCATCCATTGCAATAATGTAATCATAATTAACAAAATCAGTTTGATTAATTTGTCGAGCTCTCATATTATCAAAGGAAATATTATTTTCTTTTAAAATGTCCTTTGTTCCTTCATGTGGTTCTTTCCCAGTATGCCAAGCAGCAGTTCCTGCTGAATCAACAAACACTTGGTCTGCTAAGCCTTTTTTTGAAATAATATCTCTAAATACTGCTTCAGCCATAGGAGATCTACATATATTTCCTAAACAAACAAATAGAACTTTTACCATTAAATAAAGCCCCTTTTTCTTTTATCATATATCATACTATTATTTAGCAACAGCTTCAATACAATTATAATCTTTATTTCTGACATTATTTACATAATTACTAACGGTATATGATGTTAAGTTTTCATTTGGTAAATCATACAGAAATTTACTTGCTTCATTTTTATTTCGAAGCGATGAATTAATCCAAGCATCTTCATAATCTTTTGGTAAGATAATTGGCATCCTTGGATGAATCTGCTCCATAAATGTATCTGATTTTTTAGTGAGTAGCGTACATGAGTGGATAACTTCATCTCCTTGTCGCCATGTATCAAATAATCCAGCAAAAGCAAAGAGTTCTCGATTGTTTACTTGAATCCGTTCGGGTTGTTTATCTTGAGTGTTTTTTCTCCACTCATAAAAGCTATCTGCAATAATAAGACATCTTTTTCGATCCATTAATGACCTAAAACTAGGTAATTCATGAGCTGTTTCACTTCTTGCATTTATCAGATTAAAATTGGCTTTTGAATCCTTTGACCATGATGGAATAAGTCCCCATTTTAAATACCCGGCATGTTTATTAGGACCATTATAAATAACAGCTAAAACATTTTCGGTTGGGGCAATGTTATATTGTGGTTTCAACATTTCAAATTCATTAATAATATTAAATCTCTTTTTTATCGTTTCTTTATTACTCATTAATGTAAAACGACCACACATCACATTCACCTCTTAGTCATTAATCGTTATAAGTAACAATTGTCTTACCTATCATGTCATGTATCCCCTGTTTTTTAGGAGTAAATGCAACAACGAGATAAACAACTTTCATTATAAATATCGAATTATAAATAAATCTTCCAATTACTTCACGGAAAAATACATCTAACCAAGTTAATTTGTCATTGGTCTCTGATACTACTTTTAGATTAAATATCATTTTTCCTAATGTTTGATTAGTTAATTTTGTCATTAATAAAAAATAACTATAATAAATAACACCAGTAACAATAGCTTTAGCAGTTATCAAACCTAAAAGTGAATAATTTGAATATGCTTCTGATAATGATAATAAACTTGTAAAAATACCCGAGATACTAAACAATACAATTACATCGACTAAGTATGCCCACAAACGCATCCAAAATCCTGCATAACGTGGTTCATCAACTATTATTTTGTCAGTCGATTCTACTTGATTAAATTCATCATTATAAATTAATTCATCCATTGTCAATCCTCCTTTAATTAGCATATAGATACATAGCTCTTGGATTTTCTGATTGTCCAAGTGATGTAATTAATTCTATTAATTGACTCTCTTCACTTTTAAAAATATTTTTTGCATCCATTAAGAATGCATTTAAAAACACTTGTTTTTCGCCATATTCAAATATTTGAGCATCATTTAATTCTTCTGTTTCTTGTAAATCCAAAAGAGCATCTTCAAATGTACCAACTTCATCAATTAAATTATTTTCTTTTGCTTGTTTACCTGTATAAACTCGACCATCTGCCAATTCTCTAACCTTTGCTTCTTCCATGCCTCGACCATCTACAATAACTTGAACAAAATCGTCATACATTTCATCAACCATTGTTTGCAATATTTCTTCTTCTTCATTTGTCATTTCTCTTGCTGGTGACATGATATCTTTGTGTTTTCCACTTGTAATTGTGTCAAATTCTACGCCGTGCTTTTCTGCAAATTTGCCAAAATTAATACTTTGCATAATGACACCAATCGATCCTGTTATGGTTGCTGCATCTGCATAAATTTTATCAGCTGGTGCTGAGACATAATATCCGCCTGAAGCTGCTGTATTACCCATTGAAACGAAGATAGGTTTTTCAGTTTCTTCTTTTAATGCAACTAATTGACGATGTATTTCAGCACTTTCAACAACGCCACCACCTGGTGAATCTACTTTTAAGACAATCGCTTTTACACTCGAATCTTCAGCAGCGCGGTCAATCGATGATAAAAAATTATTGTAAGGATCTTCACCAAAAATACCTGTTGGCCCAGTATCTTGAATAACACCATCTAAAGATAGTACTGCTATTCTTTCATCTGGATTACCTTCTGCAATGACTGTCTCATCAAACATTTCTTGATCTATACTAAATGCTCCATCTAATGCGCCACTAAGAGCTGATGTTACTAATTGAAAACCAATTGATACAAACAATAACAACCCTGCTGCTACAATGGCTAACCATCTTTTTGTATTCATTATTTTTCCCTCCACTATAAATTATAAACTATTCATTAGTTTAACATATTAATTTATGTTTTGACGAGGTTTCATCAATTGTTTTTAAAATTTAAAAACACTCTGTTTAGAGTGTTTTAAATTGTTTGAAAGACCCCATCATCCATTTCATAGAGCTTTTTGTAATATGGATTTGATTTAAGCAGTTTATGATGCGAACCATACATTTTTATTTTACCGTTTTCAAGAAACATCACATTATCCATTATTTCTGCTCCTGCCAAATGATGCGTTACCCAAATAATCGTTTTTTCTTTTGCACCATAAATTAATGTTTCTAATAGTTCTTTTTCCGTAATTGGATCCAAGCCAATTGTCGGTTCATCCATCAAAATTATAGGCGTGTTTTGTAAAAGGATACGTGCAAATGCAATTCTTTGTCTTTCTCCACCAGAAAAACGCTGTCCCATTTCTTCAACATGTGTATGGATTCCATCTGGTAAATTATTAATTAAATGAGTAAGTTGTGCACGTTCAATTACTTCTTCTACTTCTTCATCTGTTGCATTAGGGCGAGCTATCTTTATGTTATTTAAAATCGTTGTATTAAATAAATGGGGTTTT
>CALZEK010000158.1 GCA_945639745.1 uncultured Bacillaceae bacterium | reverse complement strand
GAAGCACTAAGAAAGATAGAGAAGCAATTTGGAAAAGGTTCAATTATGAAACTAGGTGAAGATGCACCACGTAAATTAGATACTATTTCAAGTGGTTCTTTAGGTGTAGATATAGCATTGGGGATAGGTGGATATCCTAAAGGAAGAGTTATTGAAATTTATGGACCTGAATCATCAGGTAAAACAACAGTAGCTTTACATGCAATTGCGCAAGCACAAAAAGCAGGAGGTCAAGCTGCTTTTATTGATGCTGAACACGCTTTAGACCCCAATTATGCAAAAGCTTTAGGTGTTAATATTGATGAATTATTATTATCACAACCAGATACTGGTGAACAAGCTTTAGAAATAGCAGAAGCATTAGTTAGAAGTGGAGCAGTTGATATTATCGTAGTAGACTCTGTTGCTGCTTTAGTGCCAAGTGCTGAAATCGAAGGTGAAATGGGAGATTCGCATATTGGTCTTCAAGCAAGACTAATGTCTCAAGCTTTACGTAAACTATCAGGAGCTATTAATAAATCAAACAGTATCGCTATCTTTATTAACCAAATTCGTGAAAAAGTTGGAGTCATGTTTGGTAGTCCTGAAACAACACCTGGTGGTAGAGCACTTAAATTCTATTCGTCTATACGTGTGGAAGTTCGTCGTGCAGAAGCAATTAAACAAGGAACGGATTTAGTTGGAAATAAAACAAGAATTAAAATAGTTAAAAACAAAGTAGCACCACCATTTAAACAAGCAATTGTAGATATTATGTACGGTGAAGGTATTTCATTAGAAGGTGAAATATTAGATATGGGTTCTGAATTAGATGTCATTGAAAAAAGTGGTGCTTGGTACTCTTATGAAGGTGAACGACTTGGCCAAGGACGTGAAAATGCTAAACAGTTCTTGTTAGAAAATGAAGAAGTGCGTGATACCGTATATCAAGCAATTAGAGATTATTATAAATTAGATGAAACGCATGATGATATTATTGCAGAAGAAAAAAGAGTCGAAGCTGAAAATATTAAACTTAAAGAAGCAGAGTCAGCTAAAGTAGTAGAATCTAAAGAGTAATAAAAAATTCTATGATCATTTGATCATAGAATTTTTTTAAATTTACAATAAAAATAAAAAAAACTAAAAAAAGAGATAAAAAGGTTTTCTTTAAGATTAGTTATTGGTACAATACAAATAGATTGTATAAAAGTAATATGATTATGCAATTTTAAATGTTTTTAATATGTTATGCCGACAATAAAGTTCTGTAAAATTTTATAGCAATGGAGGTGAATACTTTGGAAAATCCTTTAATACTCTCCATTTTGCTTGTGTTAGTCCTAATCGTCGGTGTTGTTGTTGGATATCTTATTAGAAAATCCATAGCAGAAGCAAAAATTTCAAGTGCTGAAAATTTAGCTACACAAATAGTTGATGAAGCAAAAAGAAATGCAGAATCTGCGAAAAAAGAAGCTCTTTTAGAATCTAAAGAAGAGGCTCATGTATTTCGACAGCAAGTTGAAGAAGAATTACGTGAACGTCGTACAGAAACTCAAAAACAAGAAGAACGTTTAGTAACAAAAGAAGAGAACCTTGATAGAAAAAGTGTCTTATTAGAAAAGCGTGAATTGTCTTTAGAAAACCGTGAAGAATCACTTATAGAGAAACAACAACAAATTGAAGAAATGGAAAGCAAAGTGGATACAATGATTGCTGAACAGAAGAATGAACTAGAGCGAATTTCTGGTTATACTTCTGAACAAGCAAAACAAGTTATTTTAGACAAACTTGAAGGAGAACTTGTTCAAGAATCTGCAGTAATGATTAAAGAGTCTGAAAATCAAGTGAAAGAAGAGGCTGATAAAAAAGCTAAAAACATTTTATCACTTGCATTACAACGTTGTGCAGCAGATCATGTTGCAGAAACAACAGTTTCAGTCGTAAACTTACCGAATGATGAAATGAAAGGTCGTATAATTGGTCGAGAAGGACGAAATATTCGAACACTTGAAACATTGACAGGTATAGACTTAATCATTGATGATACACCTGAAGCAGTTATCCTATCAGGATTTGATCCAATTAGACGTGAGGTAGCTCGATTAGCTTTAGAAAAACTCGTTCAGGATGGACGTATCCATCCAGCTCGTATTGAGGAAATGGTTGATAAGGCGAGAAAAGATGTCGATGAATATATCCGTGAAATTGGAGAAGAAACAACGTTTGAAATTGGCGTACATGGTCTTCATCCTGACTTAATTAAAATTTTAGGTCGTTTGAAATATCGTACAAGTTACGGCCAGAATGTATTAAAACATTCAATGGAAGTTGCTTATTTATCAGGACTTATGGCAGCTGAATTAGGTGAAGATGAAGTATTAGCAAGACGTGCTGGTTTACTTCATGATATTGGTAAGGCGATAGATCATGAAGTAGAAGGTAGTCATGTTGAAATTGGTAAAGAATTAGCTATTAAATATAAAGAACATGAAACCGTGATAAATGCAATTGCTTCACATCATGGTGATGAAGAGTCAACATCTATTATTTCAACTTTAGTTGCTGCCGCAGATGCTTTATCGGCAGCAAGACCAGGAGCAAGAAGTGAAACTTTAGAAAACTATATCAAACGTCTTGAGAAATTAGAAGAAATTTCTGATTCCTTTACAGGAGTTGAGAAATCTTATGCGATTCAAGCTGGTAGAGAAGTAAGAATTATGGTTAAACCAGAAGAAATCGATGATGCATCAGCGATTCATATTGCAAGAGATATTCGTAAACGAATTGAAGGTGAACTTGAATACCCGGGTCATATAAAAGTGACAGTGATTCGAGAAACACGATCAGTTGAATATGCAAAATAAAAAGAAGCGGCTAATCCCGCTTCTTTTTCTATAAATTTGATTAAGGTGGAAAAACATGAAAATATTATTTATAGGTGATGTTGTAGGTTCACCAGGAAGAGATATGGTATCTGACTATGTACCTAAATTAAAAGATAAATATAAACCTCAAGTAACAATTATTAATGGCGAAAATGCAGCAAGTGGAAAAGGTATTACTGAAAAAATTTATAAGCAATTTTTAAATTTAGGTGCTCAAGTTATTACATTAGGTAATCACACATGGGCTAAACGAGATATTTTTGAATTTATTGATAATGCACCACATATGATAAGGCCAGCAAATTTCCCCAGTGAAAACCCAGGGAAAGGCATGACATTTTTAAATATAAATGGAATAGAAATTGCTGTTATTAACTTACAGGGTAGAACTTTTTTACCACCAACAGATTGTCCTTTTAAAAAGGCCGATGAATTAATCAATTTAGCAAAAAAAAGAACATCAATTATTTTTGTGGATTTTCATGCTGAAGCAACAAGTGAAAAACAAGCAATGGGTTGGTATCTAGATGGAAGAGTTTCAGCAGTTGTAGGTACACATACACACACACAAACTGCAGATGAACGTATTTTACCTAATGGAACAGCATTTATTACAGATGTTGGTATGACAGGTCCTTATGAGAGTATTTTAGGTGTGGAAAAAGAAACAATTATTAATCGTTTTGTAGATGGATTACCAGCAAGATTTGAAGTAGACACTGAAGGAAGTAACCAGTTAAATGGTTGCATTATAAAATTAGATAAAAAGACAGGTCAAGCAATTAAAATTGAGCGAATTATGATTAATAAAGACCATCCATTTTTCAATTAATTTTGTAAATACGCATTTAAGTATATAGCAGATAGATTGTATAAAATGCTAATAAAGATTATACTAGTTAAGGGTATTTTGATTTTATAATAAGACGTTTTTAATAAAATTATAATGAGGTGGACAAATATGAAAATATATTCAAGGGAAGAAGTATTATCAGAAGCAAAAAAACTTGCAGAAATGTTGGCTAATACTGAAGAAATTGAAAGATTTAAACAAGTAGAAGCAAAAAT
>CALZEK010000157.1 GCA_945639745.1 uncultured Bacillaceae bacterium | reverse complement strand
AGGATTAAGAATGTCGGGGATTGTTGTTCCAGATGAAGGTACTTTTGTAGCATTCGGTGATGTAACTGAACCGATGACATTGCTGGCAATTGTAGGAATATTTATAACGTTAATTTTAACAGCACGTAATGTACGTGGAGCATTATTTGTTGGTATGTTTATTACAGCAGTTATTGCTTATTTTTTAGGTATGTTAAATATCGATGGTATTATGTCATTACCTCCTACTCCAGTATTTTTTGATTTTGATTTAGCAGGTGTGTTTACTCATGGTTTATATGGAGTTATTTTTGCTTTTCTACTTGTGACTATTTTTGATACAACAGGTACAATGATAGGTGTAGCTGAGCAAGCGGGACTGATGAAAAATGGACAATTACCTAAAGCAAACGCAGCTTTAACTGCAGATGCGGTTGCCTCAACAGTCGGTGCGACACTAGGTTCAACGCCATCAAGTGCATATGTAGAATCATCTGCAGGTGTTGCTGCTGGAGGTAGGACAGGATTAACATCAATTATTGTAGCAGTGTTATTTCTTGTTGCCTTATTTTTCTCACCTATCGTTGCAGCTATCGCAGATGTTCCTGCAATCACAGCGCCAGCATTAATTATTGTTGGAAGTTATATGATGAACGGACTAGCTAAAATAAAGTGGAATGAGTTTGATGAAGCATTTCCTACATTTGCGATTATATTGACAATGCCACTTACTTCAAGTATTGCAATAGGGATCGCGATGGGTTTCATTATTTATCCACTATTGAAAATAGCTTCAGGTAAAGCAAGGACTGTACCTATTATGATTTATATTTTTGGGATTATTTTTGCGATTCAACTAGTCTTTTTCCCTATGCATTAAATTAATTTAAAAGGTGTGATGAAATGAATATTGAAGCTTCTGAGCGCATGAAAAATTTTGAATCTGGTATTTTTAGTCGCTTAAAAACAGCTGTAGAAAAACGTAAATTAATAGATCAATCATTTATTGATTTAAGCTTAGGAACACCTGATATTCCTCCAGTTGAACAAGTTAGAGCGAAGCTTGCTGAAGAAAGCTTGAAAAAAACAAGTTATGGATATACCTTAGGAGGATTGACTCGTTTTAATGAAGCGGTTAGTAACTACTACAAACGAGTAAATAATGTTGATTTAGCTGCAGAATCTGAAGTTTTGCAAACAATGGGTTCTCAAGAAGGATTGGTTCATTTGCCACTTGCCTTTTGTAATCCTGGCGATATTGTCATTACAACAAATCCAGCTTATTTAGCATATGATGCGGGTATTAAACTTGCTGGAGCAGAATCTTATGATTTGCCGTTATTAAAAGAGAATGATTATTTACCACAAATAAAAGATATCCCTGAATCTGTTGCTAAAAAAGCAAAATTATTGATTTTAAACTTTCCAGGAAATCCAGTACCTGCAACAGCAACAAAAGGATTTTTAACTGAAGTGATCGCATTTGCAAAAAAATATAATATACTTATTTTACATGATGCGGCATATTCTGAATTTTATTATACGAAAGAACCTGTTATAAATATATTAACAATGCCTGGAGCAAAGGATGTTTGTATAGAAACGAACTCTCTATCAAAAAGCTTCAGTTTAGCAGGAGCACGTATTGCATATTTTGTAGGAAATGCACAAGCGATTCAAATATTAAAAAACTTAAAATCTAATTTAGATTATGGTGTTTTCTCTCCGATACAAGAAGCAGCAATTGTTGCACTTGATCATGCAGAAGAAATTACCAAGCAAGTAAGAAAGGTGTTTTCGCAAAGGTATGACATCATGTCAAAGGGCTTAACAGATCTTGGTTGGAATGTAGCACCATCTTCAAGTGGGATGTTTTTATGGGCAGAGTATCCTGAGGAAATTGATGACGAGACATTTGTTTTTGATTTAATTGAAAACAAAGGAATTGCGATGGTACCAGGAAGTGCCTTTGGTTCTGAAGGTAATGGCTATGTTCGCATCGCGCTTGTTCAAGATAAAGCATTACTTGAGAATGCATTAGTAAAGTTAGCAAAAAAATAACGCTAAAGAAAGTCGAGCATTGACTTATGCTCGACTTTTTCAGCTTTATTTACATCATCGTTCCAAACCAGAGGCCTAATGTTGTTCCTATATAATTACCAATGATATAACCTATTGTACCGACAACTAATACAGGACCAATTAAATCTTTCCAACCTTTGGCGATAGCCATAGCTGCTGCCGTAGTTGGTCCACCAATATTAGCATTACTCACAACTAAAATTTCTTCTAAATCATATTTGAGTAATTTACCAGCTGATAAAGAAATAATCATATTTACTACAACAATAATTGCTACAAATACTAAAAGTAATGGCGCATTCTGAATAATTAATGGAATGGATGCTGGAATACCAATAACAACGAAGAATAAATAGATTAAAAAAGTACCTAATTCTTGACTACCGTTAATTGATTCAAAGTACTTAGGGAATAGTGCAAGTGATGCAAAAGTAACTGTTGTTAAAATTAAATAATTATCACCCAATAACCCATTTAATAAATTAAAAAAGAACGACGCATCTTCTCCATTTGGGATAATAGATCCTAGAAAGCCAGCTAGTTTAAAGGATATAATTACTAGTAAAAAGGCAGTACCAACCGCAAGTGCTATATCTTTCAGGGAGATTTCAGTCCGTTTCCAAAAGTTTTCTGCTAAGGTTTTGCTTTCATCATTACCTTCACCACTTTCTACTTTTAAGACATGTGGATGATTGAATCTTTTTCTAAAAAAGCCTAGTGAAGGGATTAGCATAAGAACAATAAAATATAATGCCATCATTAAATTATCAGCCACGACTGTAGCAGAGACCATTTCTCCAGGTGCATCGAATTTTGCAGCCATTGCAGCGAAGTTGACGCCACCACCAACATATGAACCACTCATCATACCGCCAATTTTATCTAAATATGGAATATGATCTTTTAATAAGAAGAAACTTAAAATTGTACCTGCAACTGTTCCAATCGAACTTAATAAGAAAATGATAAGTAACCTTCCGCTTTCTTGCCAAATTTTCTTAAAGTTTACATGGAATAATAATAATGGAATCGCTAAGGGGATAATAAAGCCCCAAATAGCATCATATACAGGGGATTCTGTAGGAATAACACCTGTATTAGATAAAATGATAGCTCCTATTAAGGCAATAATTGCACCTGAAATTCTACCTGCCCATTTAAATTTTTGTTCTAAATAAATACTCACAGAAGCCCAAACAACAATAATACCCCATAAAGTTATATAATCATCTGACTTTATTAATGAAGTATCCATATTTATTCACCTCTCGATAATAAAATATTAATGATGTAACAATTATAAATAATCTTTGTAGTAAATATTTAGCCGTTTAGACATCAATAACACTTAATTATTAGTGAAAGTTTTAGGCATGACAACTGCGACAACATCGCCAGTGACTACTTTATCATCGTTAGCAAAGACATCAATCGAGACACGAAACTTTTTTGGGTGAATTTCTTCAACATTACCTACCGCTTTTAAAGTTACATTTGCAGGTGTGGGCTTTAAAAAGTTAATATTTAAACTAGCCGTAACCAGCCTCGGTGCTGAAATACTGTCACCAGGTTCATGTCCATTTTTTCTGTGAAGAAAAAGAGCAGCAGATCCGGTTCCGTGACAGTCGACAAGCGATGCCATCAATCCTCCATACACAAAGCCTGGAATAGCTTTGTGTTCGTCTCTAGGGTGATAAGTTGTAATCGTTTGAACACCATCATGATCCCATCCGGTTCTTAAATGTAAGCCATTTTCATTTAATCGTCCACATCCATAACACCATGCAAAATCTTCTTCATAGTCATCTTGAATGGCATGTTTTAATTCATTCATTCTTAAGTCATCCTTGTATATTATATTTAAGGTTTTAGTCTTCCGACTATCAAAGGAAAACCT
>CALZEK010000156.1 GCA_945639745.1 uncultured Bacillaceae bacterium | reverse complement strand
AGAAACAACATGGTCAGGATCACTGTACTTCACAGTAATATCATCGCCATCTTGCTTAAACCAGAAATATGAAGCTGGTGAACCACCGGTAGTGATACAGTCATATCCTGCAGTCTTACCATGACCAGCAGATTCGCTGAAGTACATATGATCATCCTTCAAATTACTCTTGAACCAGTCACCATCTTTTAACAAGCCGACAAATACACCAATTAATTTAGGATCTTCTGAATCTGAATCATCATCTGAGGTTTTATTGTCGTTACTATCATCATTGTCTTTATCAGGCATAGAAGCATTTTGACCATTAGCAATTGAATTAAAGCCATTGATCAAATCCTGATTGGCAGTTTCTTTAACCATTACCTTATCGCCATTAGTTGTTTCATCAACTAAAACAATTGGTTTACCATCATGGAATGAGAAGAAGTATGTAATGTGGCCTTCAAGTGGAGCCCTGTCGCTATCATGATTATAAATAGCAACCACGTTATAATCCGCATTGCCCTTGCCATCTGGGGCATTTAATCATGGGATTGTTTTTGAAACATTCTTAACGATACTATTTTTAAAAGAAAATTTTATTACAGAAATCTTTTTTGTACATTAATTATTATTGAACGAAACAGGAACGGAATAGGAACGCAAAATTTTTAAACAAAAATCCCCGGAATTCATATTGAATTTCGAGGATTAATATTATTTAAATCTCTTCTCTTATGCTGCAGCAGCGGCAGCGTCATTCTTCATTTCATTACGTTCTGCTACTCTAAAGAATGGTAAGTAAATGAAAATACCGATGACGATCAACAAACATTCGAAAATAACATTTCTCCAATCCATTGAGCTGATGTATGCCTGGAAAAAGAATGGAGTAAATGATGGATCTACAATATATCCCATTCCAATCCAATGACAGCTCTCGGCTACATAAGTCAAGATAATGTTAATGATAGGAGCTATTAAAAATGGAATGCCTAAAATTGGATTAAAACAGATTGGTGTACCAAAGATAATTGGCTCATTAATACTGCATATTCCTGGGATAAATGAAAGACGTCCTAAAGCACGATACTTTTCCACTTTACTATTCATCATCAAAAGACATAAAGCTAAAGAGTTACCTGAACCGCCTAAAACAGCAATTCTAAACATTTGTAAATTCATCAAATTCGTTGGAGCCAAACCTTTAGCAACCAGAGCAGCATTTGCACCTGTTGCTGCAACACCTGTCGCAAATACAATTGGGAAAATAACATTGCTACCATTTACTCCGATTAGCCAAAGCAAATTACCTAGAGTCACAATCAAAATATAACCCCAGAGACTGTTAGCCAAAAATGTAGCTGGTGTTAAACATTTCATAATAAAATTAGTAAAGTCTGTATGAGTCACACCAACTAAGATTAGATTAGCACCATAAAAGATGAAAATATTTGCAAGTAATGGAATCAGTGAATTGATGAAATTGGCTACCATTGGGGGAATAGAATCTGGAAGCTTTATTTTCAATTTACTCTTTTCAACTAAGCGGTTAATTTCAACTGCAAGTAAACCGATGATAATTGCAACGAATAAACCGTTAGTACCCAAGTTGCTAATATCAATCTTATTATTTTTATCAACAGTAGTAGCTACCATTAAGAAGGTAACTAAAGAAATCATACCATCTGTTGCGGGATGAGATCTGCGATATCCCTTGCTTAACTCATACGCAATACCAAATGCACCGATCATCCCAAACATCCCCATTGTCATGTTATATGGAACGGTTATTTGGGAATAATGGGCTACAGCCCAGTATTTCCACCCTGCAATCCACTTTATAAAGAAGTTGGCAGTTGCAGGATTATACTTATCCAGTACAATTGGTGGATTAGCTACAATTAAAAAGAAAGATCCAATTACCAAAAATGGTAATCCGAAAAGCATACCATTTGAAATTGCTTGTAAATGTTTTTCATTTCCAAGTTTCTGTCCAATAGGTACTAGAATTTTATCTAACCTAGTCATTAGTGATTCTTTTTTAGCAATAGTTTTAGCCATCAGAGCTCTCCTATTTTTCTTTACTAAGAAATGATTATATTTGATATGGATTGAACTTGAATGCATTAGGAATTACTTTACTTTCATCCCAATTCTTGCGAATCTTGTAATATTCATCCCAGTAATTATTATCAACTTTTAATTGTGGTGTAACCTTTGAGTCAACTTCGAGGAAGTGCATACTACCTCTACCCATCTTCTTACCACGGGTAGTGTGTTTGTCCAAGGCGTAATCTGGAATCGTAGGAACATAGCCTAATGCAAAGTTTTTAATTATAATGTTCTTAAGCAAATCTGATGAACGATCTTTAGTTGATTCGCATAAGTAACGAATGGCATGAACGAACATCATAGCACGATCTGGTTCATTGTAACTAAAGTTTTGACGCATTTGATTCAAGCTATTAATAAGAATTGGTGCTTGAGGATTACCCATACCAATATCTTCAACTGAAATAGCTTGTAAACGGCGCCATAATTTTTCTTCCATTTGTGGTGAAGAAATATACATCTCATACGCAAATTCACAAGCTGCTCTTTCTTTACCTTTTCTAATGGATTTTTGCAGTGCTGAAATTACTTCATCAGCAGCTAAACCATTGCGAGTTCTAGTTCTAGCCCATGGATCAGCTAAAAATTCTTTATCTCTATTTTGTGGTACTTCGTTCTTCTTAATATCTTTTTCTGACATAATGAGTTCTTCTTTCATAATATAAGGAGAAAACTAATGAACATCCAATCTATTTGTGAAAAATATCAGCTAAATAAAGACGAACAAAAAGTTCTTCTTTATATGGATCAACATAGTTCAGAACTTAAAGATCTGAGCATACGTGAATTAGCTAAAAGGACATTCACTTCTCCTAGCTTTATCGTTAAGACTTGTAAAAAGATGAAGCTTTCAGGATATTCAGAATTGGTCTTTCTAATTACAGATACACCAAAGTTTCCTAGTAATACCGAAAACGACTTAAAAGTAAGGTCTTACGTAAAGCCATTCTCCAACTTGATGGATAAGCATAAAGACTCAATGATCATGATATTGGGTAATGGTTTTTCTCAAAATATTGTCAATTACATGAGTGAATATTTTAACCTACATGGTTTCAGATGTACTGCTAATTCACATCTTGAGCTTCTTCGTAAGAATAAAGACGATTTGATCATCGTTATCAGCAATTCTGGAGAAACAAAACGACTCGCTGATTTATGTATCCAAGCTAAAAAGAACAACAAAGACATAATTTCATTTGTTGGCAATGGTAATTCAACCATTGCCAACAACTCTTCCTTAGCGATTAGCTCTGATACATTTAATCTTTCTTCCTTCGATAGTCATTATCCTCAATTATTTTTTGGCTTAACGCTTATCTATTTTGAGCTATTAATGAGTTACTTTTTGTCTAAGTAGGTACCTTTTCTTAAGACACTTTTATCATAAACAACATTCAATCATTTTTGAATATTTTCCGTAGTTTCAAAAACATATTCTTATTTTTAGAAACAATTTCAAATATATTGCAAACTATTTTAACTTGTGGCGGTAAAAATATCCGTATTGATTTTAACTATTAGTAATGAAATCCGAATAAATGTACGGATCTACGCTTAATTATGAAACAATAATTTATTCTTACGAAAAAGCAAATAAATCATTAGCTACTATATCAGCTAATGATAAACAGTAAAAAAAGAACTGAATTATAAAAATTCAGCTCTAAACATATAGTTTCTATAAAATATATTATCAATAGATTATATTAATGGAGTTTTAACGTAGAAAAACAGTTCAGCAATAATTACCGAACTGTTAAGTTGAGACTGTAAAATGTTTTGTGTAAGGATGAATGATTCCTTAAAGTTATTTCTTAAAACATTAGAAAAAGGAGTTCCTTTCTCGTATGATTGGTTTGAACAA
>CALZEK010000155.1 GCA_945639745.1 uncultured Bacillaceae bacterium | reverse complement strand
TTACTTCCGAAGGTAAATATGCAGAAACACATTTCGAAGTTTTAAATCGATTTAATCAACACTCACATCTAGCTTGTGAATTAATTACTGGAAGAACTCATCAAATTAGAGTGCATATGAAATATATTAATCATCCAATTGTCGGAGATCCCATCTATAGTCGGAAAAAAAGTAAATTATTAGATAGTCAAGCCTTATTTGCAAAAAAGTTGCATTTTAAACATCCAATAACTGGGAAACAATTACAGTTTGAAATAGAACAACCAACGTATTTTTCAGCACTAATAAAAGAATTACAGAGAATAGCTTGACTTAACTTAAGTAATTTGGAATAATACAAGTAGTTAAATAAGTCCTTTAATATAGCACAGTGAGGCTAAAAAGGAATCGTTATATAAGTATGGGGTATCTCTATGCTTATGTAAAAAACCTCAATCTCACTGGATTGAGGTTTTTTTTATAGAAGAGGTGAATTAAATGATTAAGAAAAAAACAGTTCTAGATGAAGCTGCAATTATGAGAGGATTAACACGCATTGCTCATGAAATTGTTGAGCGCAATAAAGGAGGAGAAAATTTAGTTTTAATTGGTATTAAAACAAGAGGCTTCCCTTTAGCTAAAAGACTGCAAGAGAGAATCAATCAAATAGAAAACACCTTAGTACCAACTAGTGAAATTGACATCACTTATTACCGAGATGATTTAAAAGAAAAAAATAAAAGTGACTATGTTCCAACATTAGATATAGATATTACAAATAAAAAAGTCATTTTAGTAGATGATGTACTCTACACAGGACGTACTGTAAGAGCAGCGATGGATGCGGTAATGGATATAAGTAGACCTGCTCAAGTTCAATTAGCAGTTTTAATTGATCGAGGCCATCGTGAATTACCTATTAGAGCGGATTATGTAGCAAAAAACATTCCGACTTCAGAAACAGAAGAAATCGTTGTTAAATTAAGTGAACAAGATGCTAAAGATGAAGTAAGTATCTATGATAATAATAAATGACCTTTAATTAAATCCAGAGAGATTTAAAAGGTTCCCAAAGTATGCGTTAAAGTTATTAACGTGTTATCTCTTTGCGACCTTTTGCAAAGAGGTTTTTTTATATAAAGGGGTGGTTATTGATGAAGCATTTTATTTCAATGGAAGATATAACTAATGAAGAAATTTATCAATTATTAGAAATGGCCAGAATGTATCGCGAAGCAGAATATAAAATTACCAAACAAACATTTGTTGCTAATTTATTTTTTGAACCAAGTACACGGACTAAAACAAGCTTTACAGTAGCAGAAAGAAAGCTAGGTCTTGATATTTTAGATTTTGCTACAGAAACATCGAGCATGCAAAAAGGAGAATCACTTTATGATACAGTAAAAACATTTGAAGCAGTCGGTGCTGAATGTTTAATTATTAGACATGAAGATGATGAGTGGTCAAAAGCACTTAATAAAAAAATTAATATTCCAATCATTAATGCAGGATCTGGTAAAAAAGATCACCCAACACAAAGTTTACTAGATCTCGATACAATTTATCAAGAATATGGTTACTTTAAAGGTTTAAAAGTTGTCATTGCAGGTGATGTTAAGCATAGTCGAGTAGCTAGATCAAATGCTCAAATGCTTTCGAAATTGGGTGCAGAAGTTTACTTAACAGCTCCAGATCATTTTACAGAGACAGAGTTAGGTTATCCATATATTCCAATTGATGAAGCAATAGGAATATGTGATGTGTTGATGTTGTTACGAATTCAACACGAAAGACATGAAGCAAAGTCTAATTCAACATTAAACTACCTAGAAGAATTTGGTTTAACTAAGAAGCGGGAAAAAAGCATGAAACCTCGCGCAATCATCTTGCATCCTGGACCAGTAAATCGAGGTGTTGAAATTGATACAAGCTTAGTCGAGTGCCAAAGATCAAGAATTAATAAACAAATTGAAAATGGTGTCTATGCTCGAATGGCAATATTAACAAAGCAGTTACTCGAATGGAAGGTAATTAATAAAACAGATATAGTTAAAGTTAAACCACGAATTGTTGCGACAAAAAAACAAAAAGCGAATTAAAATAAACAAATAAGGAATGATAATAATGAATAAATGGCAATTAGTTTTAGAAGATGGCACCGTATTTATCGGAGATCATTTTGGGAGCGATATCGTTAAATATGGTGAAGTGATATTTAATGTGAATATGACGGGTTATCAAGAAATGATTACTGATCCAGCAAACTTTAATCAAATTATTGTTTCAACATATCCAGTCATTGGTAGTTATGGGATTAATAGCGACGATTCTGAGGCAATTGAACCATCAATTAATGGTTTAGTCGTTAGAGAAATCAATCATGAACCTTCAAATTTCAGAAGTGAAGAATCATTGAGTAGTTATCTAAAAGCATTTAATATACCAGGAATTTCAGGTGTTGATACACGAGAATTAATAAAGATTTTACGTCATAAAGGAACAATGAAAGGTGCTATTGCCTCGATGGATCTATCTCCTGAAGTAATTATTAACAGCTTAAAAAACAATCATCCTTCAGACGATGAAGTTAGTCATGCTTCAATCGCAAAACCTTATATTATTCCAGGAAGTGGTGATCGTGTAGTCGTTATTAATTTAGGTATGAAACAAAGTATATTAAAAGAATTGACAGAACGTAAGTGTCATATCACTGTAGTGCCTTACGATTATACGGCTGAGCAAATTATGAGATTTAAACCAAAAGGTATCATCGTATCAAACGGTCCAGGAAGTCCATATGCACTTAAGGACACAATTGAAACTTTAAAACAATTAATGGATAAAGCAGCTATTCTTTCAATTGGATTAGGTCACCTATTATTAGCTCTAGCTAATAATTTAGAAGTAGAGCGAACAAAGTATGGTAATCATAATGCAAGTTATCCAGTGAAACAACTGGAGAGTGGTATAAGTTATTTAACAAATCAAAACTCACATTATATAGTCAATCGCAAATCAGTTGATCAATCAAACGTAGAAATAACATATGAAGGATTAAATGACCAAACGGTTCAAGGGCTTGCACTATCAAATAACATTGTAATGTCTGTCCAGTTTAATCCAGAAGGCTCGCCTGGAACAAATGAAGCAAATTTTGTCTTCGATGATTTTTTAAATAGTATAAGCAAAAACTAGAAAAGTGGAGTGATAAATATGCCAAAAAATGAAGCAATAAAAAAAATATTAGTGATTGGATCAGGACCAATTGTTATTGGACAAGCTGCAGAATTTGACTATTCAGGAACGCAAGCATGTCAATCATTAAAAGAAGAAGGTTATTCTGTTGTATTAGCTAACTCTAACCCTGCGACAATTATGACAGATCATACAGTTGCAGATAAAGTATATATGGAACCATTAACAGTTAAATTTTTAACTAAGATTATCAAAAAAGAACGACCAGATGCATTACTTGCAACGCTTGGTGGTCAAACGGGTCTTAACCTAGCAATCGAATTAGATAAAGCGGGTGTATTAGAACAATACGATGTTAAATTACTTGGTTCATCATTAGATGCCATCCAAAAAGCTGAAGATCGTGAATTATTTAGAGATTTAATGGATGAATTAAATGAACCTGTTCCAGCGAGTGATATTGTTAATAATGTAGAATCTGCAGTCGATTTTGCAAGTAAGATTGGGTATCCGGTAATTGTCAGACCAGCATTTACCTTAGGAGGAACTGGAGGTGGTATGTGTGATAATGAAGAAGAACTTCGCATAATTGTTAAAAATGGACTTGCCTTATCTCCAGCCAATCAATGTTTAATCGAGAAAAGTATTGCAGGATTTAAAGAAATTGAATATGAAGTAATTAGAGATAGTAAAGATCAGGCAATAGCAGTTTGTAATATGGAAAATATTGATCCAGTTGGTATTCATACAGGAGATGCAATTGTTGTTGCTCCGTCAATGACGCTAACAGAT
>CALZEK010000154.1 GCA_945639745.1 uncultured Bacillaceae bacterium | reverse complement strand
CTATAGAGGAGGAATACTTAATGTTTAAGTGGCATAAGCTTGCAGAACAAGTATTAGATGGACATAATATTACAAAAACAGAAGCACTAGCAATTTTAGATTCAGATGAAGACGACATTTTACACTTGATGGATGCCGCATTTCAAATTAGAAAACATTATTTTGGCAAAAAAGTTAAATTAAATATGATTATTAGTACAAGAACAGGTAACTGTGCTGAAAACTGTGGCTATTGTGCACAATCAATCGAAGCTAAAGCACCAATTGAAAAAAATACAATGATGACTAAAGAAGAAATCATTGAGGGTGCTAGACGTGCACACGAATTAAAATCAAGCACCTATTGTATTGTTGCAAGCGGTCGTGGACCAACTAATCGAGTTTTAGATACTGTAACAAATGCAGTGAAAGAAATAAAAGAAGACTATGAAGATATGCGCGTCTGTGCGTGTTTAGGTATTTTGAAAGAGGGGCAAGCTGAAAAGCTAAAAAATGCAGGTGTTGATCGTTATAATCATAATATTAATACATCTAAAAATCATCATCCGAACATTACAACATCACATACATATGACGATCGTGTTGGGACAGTAGAAAGTGTTCGTGACGTTGGTATTTCACCTTGTTCTGGTGTTATTGTTGGTATGAAGGAAACAAAAGAAGATGTTTATGATATGGGAGTAGCACTTGGTGAGTTAAATGCAGATTCAATTCCTGTTAACTTCCTTCATGCAATTGATGGTACAAAACTAGAAGGTACAAACGAATTAACACCTGTCTACTGTTTAAAAGTTCTCGCCTTATTCCGCTTTATGCATCCTGATAAAGAAATTCGTATTTCTGGTGGAAGGGAAGTAAATTTAAGAAGTTTACAACCTTTAGGTTTATTTGCGGCTAATTCAATTTTTATTGGTGATTATTTAACAACAGGCGGTCAAGCTAGAAAAGAAGATTATCAAATGTTAGAAGATCTAGGTTTTGAGCTAGATGTTATAAATGAAGAAGATAAACATGAATCAGTTTCAATTTAAATTCATTTAATCATTGAATTTTAATAAAAAATCGCTGAGTAGACTTTTCCGTCTATTCAGCGATTTTTTTACTTAGTTATTTTTGGAAATATTGAATTGCCATTTTTAATAAATGTCAAAATAGCTGATAATACAAAAACAACCATACCTAAGAGCAAGACGCCTTGGATTGTTGCCCCCATAGCAGGATTGATTTCACCATTACTATACGAACTATAAATTCCAAAGAAAGCCCAGGCTAAACTGATTGGAAATATCGCATTTTTATACAAGGATAAATAAAATAAGACAAAGCCAATAGCAAGGAATAAGGTAATGATTGTCCAAATTGAATCAGAAATTCCAAAGCCATCCCAATTTAATTGCACTAATAAGATTGCAATATTAAGAATGCTTGCGATAAATACCCAGGCACCATATAAAGTAAAACTAAATCCAGCTAAACCAGTTGGGAAATCTGCTCGATGCTTATAAATTCTTTCTATGATTAAAAGTAATGATAATGTCATTCCCAAAATCAACACGGTTGATAACCACATTAATTCATAAGAAAAGGAAATGATCCAACCCATATTCAGTAAACAACTCACGATAAACAGTGGAGATATGAATTGAATTAACTGAGTAACTACGGGATCTTTTCTTTTTGCGAAAAAGTAAATTAAGGTAATTAATAATAAACTATAAATAATTCCCCAGATTGAAAATGCAAATCCTGCTGGAGTAATTAAAGTAGAATTCTTGGCTGAGACTTCTGCTTGACCTTTTCCGTTAAAGAATCCAGACGATCCCAAATAGTTAATAACTAATGTTAAAATAAAAAAGATGAGATTTAAAAAAACCCATACTTGAGAAGATTTTGCTGTTTTTTGTTTCATTGTAAAACCCCCTTATTTCTTTTATTATAACAGAGATTAAGTTATAGGCTTTACATTTTTCAATACTTTTGATTTTTCATTTTTAATGAGATAAAGGCGCAAATAAATGCAATCATAACAATCATTCCACCAACCAGTGGCATCTTTGTTACATTACCTGTTTGACTATATGCAATACCACCAATTCCTGAACCAAGTGCGATGCCTACTTGTAAGGCTGAGTTATTAAAACTTTGATGGATATCAGATGACTTAGAGTCTGTTGCCACAATATAATCTTGTTGAGCTGGTGCAAGTGCCCAACTAAGCGCCCCCCAAACCATCATCGCTACAATAAATATCGGTATCGCGAAAACAGTATATGGTAAAATAAATAAACTTATTGAAAATGCGCCTAAGATAAATAAAATACTTTTCTTTGAGCCTAACTGCGTTGCAAGCCATCCACCCAGCGCACCTCCTGCAACAGCAGAAATACCAAATAGGAAATAAAAAATACTAATCAAAGAAGAATCAAGGTTCAGCGTCGTTTCTAGAAACGGTGTAAAGTAAGCATAAACGGAATAATGACCCGCTAACATAAACATTGTTGCTAAATGAGCAAAGATTATCTTTTTATTTGTTAAAGCTTTTAATTGCTCTGATAAAGCTTGAACAGCTCGCGGTGATATTTTTTCAAAATAAGTAATAATTAAAATCATTGAACCTATCGTTAATATGGCTATTCCTAAAAATATTGTTCGCCATCCAAAAAAATCAGTAATGACAATTCCGATAGGCACGCCTAGAACAAGCGATGAACTAATCCCCATAATGATATATCCTAAAGCTTTTGCCCGTTGCGCTGGATGAACGATTCTTGGAGTAATTGTTAAGGCAAGTACAATAATAAGTGCTGCACTAGCCGATGTGAGAACTCGCGCTGCCATAATTAATCCAAATGTTGGACTAAAATAAGTGAATATATTTCCAAGGAAAAACATAAATAAAGTTATTAATAATAATTTTTTACGCTCTACTTTTGCTGTTAATGATAGCAAAATCGGTCCTGCTATCGCAAACACAACAGCAAAAACTGTAATAAGTTGTCCTGCTGTTGCGATTGAAACATTTAAATCTTTTGCAATAATTGGCAGCACACCGCCTACAACTAGTTCTACTAACCCAACTGTTACAGCTATTAAGGCTAATAAGAAGACTCGAAAATCCAAGAAATTTCCTCCTTTGCTCTAGAATTATTTCTTTTCAACATAAAAGTCCTGATTACAAAGTAATTTGTAATCAGGACTTTAGACTGCCTTATAAAAATTCCAAATATATTACCAAAATTATCTTTTTCATCCGAAAACGTTTCTAACTCAAATTTATCATTGTTACTTAGGTTTTGCAAATATATTATCAGTTAATTAATCTAATGATGAACTAGTAATCTGCTCCTTTGCCACCATCGACAATTTCTTTTCCTGCGCTCGCTCCAATTCGACTAGCTCCTGCTGATACTAAATTTTTAGCTGTTTTAAAATCTCTAATACCTGCTGAAGCTTTCACTCCTAATTCAGGACCGACTACTTCTTTCATTAATTTTATATCTTCTGGTGTCGCGTGACCTGGTCCAAATCCTGTTGACGTTTTTACAAAGTCAGCTCCTGCTTCTTTAGCAAGTCGACAAGCTTGTTTCTTTTCATCTTCTGTTAAAAATCCTGTTTCAATAATTACTTTAACAAGGACTTGATTATTTGCAGCTTGAACGACACATGCGATATCTTTTTTCACTGTTTCATTATCACCTGATTTTAAGGCGCCAATATTAATTACCATATCGACTTCTGTTGCTCCTTGTGCAATAACATCACGTGTTTCAGCTACTTTTGTAAATGTACTTGTTGCCCCTAATGGAAAACCAATAACTGTTGCAATACCAACCTTTGTTTCTTTAAGCTCTTTGGCACATGTTTCTACCCATGATGGATTTACACATACCGTTTTAAATTGATAATCAGCCGCTTCCTGACATAAGGTAATAATTTGTTCTTGAGTTGCTTCTGGTTTTAATAAGGTGTGATCAATCAGA
>CALZEK010000153.1 GCA_945639745.1 uncultured Bacillaceae bacterium | reverse complement strand
CTCAAGAGCAATGTCACATAAAGTAGAATCATGATGATAATTTTCTTCTGAGTCAACTTGGATTGTGATATGTTGAATTCCCATCTCTTGTAAAGTTGTTTCTATTTCTTCTAATAAAATATCCGTTTCATAAATAGTCATTTTACCATTTACAATAATATGAGCGGTTAAAACATTGAAATGACTTGTAATTGTCCATAAATGCACATCATGAACTGCTTTAACTTCTTTTCTAGACAACTTTTTAATTACTTCATCTAAGTTAATATCCTTAGGCTTTCCTTCCATTAAGATATGCAAAGATGCTTTTGAAACTTTATAACCACTTCTTAACACTAATACAGCAACAATAACACTTGCTATCGGGTCAGCTAAATGCCAACCATAAATCATCATTAATAAAGCTGCGACAATGGCACCCACTGAACCTAACGTATCACTTATCACATGTAAATATGCACCACGCATATTTAAATTTTCTTTTGTGTCAGATCCTTTAAACATAATCGTCGCTACGATTATATTAACGCATAAGCCGATTATAGCGATAATTAACATACCAGATGTCGCAACTTCTGGTGGATTTGTAAAACGCTTTATTGCTTCATAAAAAATATAAACTGATACAGCTATTAATGTTAGTCCATTTAATGATGCTGCAATAATTTCAAACCTTTTATATCCATAAGTATTGACAGAACTCGCTGCTTTTTCACTTAACTTAAAAGCTAATAAAGAAATACCTAAAGCAATCGAGTCAGATAACATATGACCCGCATCAGATAATAAGGCTAAACTATTCGTTAAAAAACCACCAATAACTTCAATAATCATATAACTCGTTATTATGATAAATGAGATTAATAATATTTTTTTATTGTTATTTTCTTCGTTTTTCAACATTTTTTCACTCCTATTTTGGTAAGGATGGATGAGAGGTTTTAAAATTACAAATTAATCTTGCGTTTACGTATGGATAAGTATAAAATAAGTTATTAGATTATAACCAAAAGAGAGGTGTTTTATGATGCAAAACTTAACTTTAAAAGTGCTTGAAAAAACTGATCTTGATTTTTTACATCGTTTATATAATGATCCAAATGTAATGTATTATTGGTTTAGAGAACCTTTTCTTTCAAAAGCTACGGTAGAAGAAAATTTTGAAAAATCACGGGAAAATAAAAATCATAAAAGTTTTATTTTAAAAGATAATGATGATTTAGTTGGTGTTATCCAATTATTTGATGTTGACTTTGTTCATCGAAAAGCAGAATTCGCAATTATGATTGATCCTTTGATGCAAGGAAAAGGCTATGCACTCCCAGCAACAAATCTAGCAATCGATTATTCATTTACTACTTTGAATTTAAATAAGCTTTATTTAATCGCTGATGTAGACAATGAAAAAGCAATTCACATTTATGAAAAAGCCGGTTTTACTCAAGAAGCTATTTTAAAACAAGAATATTTTGTCAATGGTGAATATCACGATATTACTTATATGAGCTGTTTTCAAGAAGATTATCTTAAACAAAAGAGAGTACAGTCTAATTAATTTTTAGACCGTACTCTTTATTTTTTTAGCTTTTGGCTTTTTCGTTTTTTCAGGTGGATCCCAAGCAAAGCTACCACCAAAGACATCCCGTACATCATGAACAACGACAAATGCTTTATCGTCAACTGATGTGACAATTTTCTTCACACTCATGAGTTGGTATTTATTGATAATCACATAGGTCATATCTGTATCTTCTTTTAAATAACCACCATAACCTTCAAAGACAGTAACACTAATTTCCATTTGGTTAATAATTTCATCAGCAATCATATCAGCTTTATTTGAAATAATACTCACTGCTTTTCTTGGATCAAGTCCATCAATCACTAAATCCATTGCTTTTTTAGCTATGTATAAGACAATAATCGTATACATAATATTTAATGGACCAATAATAAATAAACCAGATAAAACGATAAAGATATCTAAAACAAAAATTGTACGAACAAGATCAAAATCGTATAATTTATTTAACATAATTGCAATCGTACTCGTGCCACCCATCGAACTACCTGTTCTAAATATTAAACCAGAACCTATTCCTATAAAAAAACCTGCAAATATTGCAGACGTAAGTGGATCTCCAAGTGACTCTACTCTATTTTCTGATAAATAAATAAATAATGACACTAAGGGAATTGTTAAAATTGAAAGCCAAATTGTTCGTTTTGATAAATATTTATAACCTATTACTAAAATAACAGATGTCAATATAAATGTAACAATTCCAGTTGACCAATCAAATGCATAATGTAGAAGAACAGCGGCCCCTGGAACGCCACCTTCAGTTAAATTATTCGGAATCGCAAGCATTGTTAATGCTAAAGCATAAAAGAGCGATCCAACGACAATCATTATAATGTCTCTTGTTAGTCTATTCATCTAATTCTCCTTTCTTTATTTATGTTTATTCACATTAATTGAACGAATTTTTCAATGGTAACAAATCTTTCACTTCGTGATGTGATTTTATTTTTAAAAACTTAAGTACATATATTAAAACAAAAAAATTGCGTGAAATCAATCGTAATTGATTTCACGCAATTTATCAAATGATACTTTAGTTATTAATTTGTTTTTTCGTTAATTGATGGTCTTCAATAAATTGATTTAACACATCACTTAAATTAGGTTCTGTTACTTCATTTAATTCATATTGAACACGTGTTGTTGGTTTGTTAATATCAATAATTCTTGTAAGGTCCATTGGCGTTCCAATAATTACTACATCACAATCTGTTTGATTAATTGTCGCTTCTAAATCTTTTAATTGCTCTTTTCCATACCCCATAGCAGGTAATACGTTTTCTAAATGGGGATAGGTTTCAAATGTTGTTTTTAAAGAGCCAACAGCATAAGGACGTGGATCAACGATTTCTTTGGCCCCTAGACGTTCAGCAGCAACGATTCCTGCACCTATCTTCATTTCACCATGTGTCATCGTTGGTCCATCTTCAACAACGAGTACTTTTTTACCTTTAACAAGTTCTGGATTATCAACTAAAATATCTGATTTTGCCTTTATAATTAAGGAATCAGGATTAGCTGTTTTAATATTATTTTCAACGATTTCTATTGATGCCTCAGATGCGCTATCAATTTTATTAATAATAGAGACATCTGCAGTTCTTAAGCACACTTCACCTGGATAGTAACTTAATTCATGACCTGGACGATGTGGGTCCAACACAGTTATCGCAAGATCTGGTTCATAGAAGGAAAAATCATTATTCCCACCATCCCAAAGAATAACATCACAACCATCTGGATCATTTTCTGCTGCTTCTAAAATATCAGCATAATCAACACCTGCATAAATTATATTTCCACGATCAACGTGCGGTTCATATTCTTCCATCTCTTCAATTGTACATTCATGTTTCTTTAAATCTTCAACTGTCGCAAATCTCTGAACACGTTGTTTAACTAAGTCACCATAAGGCATTGGGTGACGAATCGCTATAACCTTTAAGCCCTTTTTCAGCATCTCTTCAACTACTACTCTAGATGTTTGGCTTTTACCTGTTCCCGTACGTGTTGCTACAACTGAAATAACAGGTTTGTTACTTTTAATCATTGTATGTTTTGTACCTAATAATTTAAAGTTAGCTCCTGCTGAATTTACAATTGCACCAATGCCCATCACTTTATCATAAGGCAAATCACTGTATGCAAAAACACACTCATCTACATCATATTGTTTAATTAAATCTGCTAATTGTTCTTGTGGATAAATTGGAATACCTTCAGGATACAATTCACCCGCTAATTCACTTGGATATTTACGTCCATCTATATCAGGTATTTGTGCTGCAGTAAATGCTACAACATTATACATTTCATTATCTCTGTAATATGTATTAAAATTATGAAAGTCTCTTCCAGCCGCGCCAATAATTATTACGTTCTCTTTTTTCATTAGTCACATCTC
>CALZEK010000152.1 GCA_945639745.1 uncultured Bacillaceae bacterium | reverse complement strand
GGTCAAGATATACCATTTGAAACATTTTTAGGATTTAAAGGTGATAAGGTTCCTGATATTGATTTGAACTTTTCTGGCGAATATCAAGCACGTGCACATAACTATACAAAAGAATTATTTGGTGAAGACTTTGTTTACCGAGCAGGAACAATAGGTACAATAGCAGAACGAACAGCGTATGGTTATGTTAAAGGTTATGCATCAGATAAATCATTGCATATGAAAGGTGCAGAGATTGATCGATTAGTTCAAGGATGCACAGGAGTAAAACGTTCAACAGGACAACACCCAGGTGGAATAATTGTTGTTCCAACTGATAAAGATATTTATGATTTTACACCAATACAGTATCCAGCTGATGATAGAAAAAGTGAATGGATGACAACTCATTTTGATTTCCATTCAATCGAAGATAATTTATTAAAGTTAGATATCTTAGGGCATGATGATCCAACGGTTTTAAGAATGTTACAAGATTTAAGTGGAATCGATCCGACAACAATTCCATTAGACGATCCAGATGTGATGCAAATATTTTCAAGTACAAAGTCTCTAGGAGTTACTGAAAAACAAATTGACTGTAAAACAGGAACTTTAGGCGTACCAGAATTTGGAACATCATTTGTAAGACAGATGCTGGAAGAAACTAAACCGAGTACATTCTCAGAGTTAGTCGTTATTTCAGGCTTATCTCATGGAACTGACGTTTGGTTAGGAAACGCACAAGAACTCATAAATAATGGCACGTGTGATTTAACTGATGTTATTGGTTGTCGTGATGATATTATGGTTTATTTAATGCAACAAGGTTTGGAAGCTTCTCTTGCATTTAAAATAATGGAATCTGTTCGTAAGGGTCGAGGGTTACAAGATGAATGGATTGAAGAGATGAAGCGGAATGGTGTTCAAAATTGGTATATAGAATCGTGTAAAAAAATTAAATATATGTTCCCTAAAGCACATGCTGCAGCTTATGTTTTAATGGCAGTTCGAATCGCTTATTTTAAAGTACATTATCCAATTTACTTTTATGCGGCTTATTTCTCTATTCGCGCAAGTGATTTCGAATTAGATACAATGGTCAAAGGTCCAGAAGCATTAAGAACACGAATAGGAGCAATTAAAGCACAAGGTAACGACGCTACACCTAAGGAAAAAAATCTATTAACTGTCTTAGAAGTATCTCTAGAAATGTATGAACGTGGATTTAATTTCGAAAAAGTAGACCTTTATAAATCAAAAGCTAGTGAATTTATCGTTCGAGAAAATTCATTACTGCCTCCATTTGATGTTGTAGATGGTTTAGGAACAAATGCTGCATTAAAAATTGTTGAAGCAAGAGAAGACGGTGAGTTTTTATCGAAAGAAGATTTACGAATAAGAAGTAAGATATCTAAAACAGTATTAGATTATTTAGATAACCACGGATGTCTGGAAGGCATGCAAGATGAGAACCAATTATCACTATTTTAAACTGATTGAAATATAAGCCTAAATGTGTTATAATTTATATGATATACAATTATAAAAAGTGCTTAATGTTAAAGTTTGTTTTATGTGATATTAAAAACGAAGATTTAAATTTATCCCTTGCCCCAGTTTTTTGGCAAGGGTTTTATGTTGAAAGATAAAATAATAATTATTGACGAGGGAGGAAAATAAATGAGTAAAAAAATTATTGACTCAGTAACAGAACTCATCCAACCTATTTTATCAGAAAGAAATCTTGAACTTGTCGATATAGAATATATTAAAGAAGGTTCTGATTGGTTTTTACGTGTATATTTAGATAAAGATGGTGGGATAGATTTAACAGAATGTGGTATAGTATCTGAACTTTTAAGTGATCAATTAGATGAAATGGATTTAATTGAAGGTGCTTATTACTTAGAGGTATCTTCACCTGGAGCAGAAAGGCCATTAAAAACAAAAAAAGATATTGAAAATCATATTGATCACAACATTCATGTTTCCTTATATGCTCCAGTAGACGGTTCAAAAGAATACGAAGGTATACTGAAAAAATTTGAAGATAATCAAGTAACAATTGAATATAAAATTAAAACAAGAGTCAAGCAAGTTAGTATTCCTTATGAAAAAATTGCTAAAGCAAGACTTGCCGTAACTTTTTAAGGAGGAATTATTTTGAGCAATGAATTATTTGATGCGTTAACATTTCTTGAAAAAGAAAAAGGCATCGATAAAAATGTTCTATTAGAAGCTTTAGAAGCCGCATTGATATCAGCTTATAAAAAGAATTTCAATTCAAGTGGAAATGTGAGAGTTGAATTGAATGAAGAAGAAGGAACAATGAAAGTCTATGCAAGGAAAGTTGTAGTTGATGAACTTGAAAATGAACTCGAAGAAATCACACTTGAGGAAGCACATGAAATTAATTTAGCACTCAATGTAGATGATGTCGTAGAAATTGAAGTTACTCCAAAAGATTTTGGTAGAATTGCAGCACAAGCTGCTAAACAAGTTGTTACTCAAAGAGTAAGAGAAGCTGAGCGTGGGGTAATATTTTCTGAATATGAAGACCGTGAAGAAGATGTAATGACGGGTATTATTCAGAGAGTAGATCCTAATTATGTCTATGTTGACTTAGGTAAAATCGAAGCAAAACTTGCAGAACAAGAACAAATTAGTACAGAAAGCTATGAAGTACATAGTCGTATTAAAGTTTATGTGACAAAAGTTGAGAACACTAGCAAAGGTCCACAAATTTTAATTTCAAGAGCTCATCCAGGTTTGTTAAAACGTTTATTTGAAATGGAAGTACCAGAAATTTATGATGGAACAGTTGAGGTTAAATCAATTTCACGAGAAGCAGGCGATAGATCGAAAATATCTGTTTATGCAGAAGATGAAGAAATTGACCCAGTTGGTTCATGTGTTGGTCCCAAAGGTCAGCGTGTGCAAGCGGTAGTTGATGAATTAAACGGTGAAAAAATCGACATTGTTGAATGGTCTGAAGACCCAGTTGTATATGTATCAAATGCACTTAGTCCATCTAAAGTAATCGATGTCATTGTAGATGAAGAAAATAATTCTACTATTGTTATTGTGCCAGACTATCAATTATCCTTAGCTATCGGTAAACGAGGTCAGAATGCTCGTTTAGCAGCTAAATTGACTGGTTGGAAAATAGATATTAAAAGTGAATCAGCTGCTAAAGCAGAAGGAATTGAAATAAATCCTCTAAATGATGAAGCAGAAACAAAAGAAGATGAATTTGAAGATAATTTATTGGATTAATTGGGGGAACTTAAATGGCTAAACACCGTAAAGTACCATTAAGAAAATGTTTAGTAACTAAGGAATTAAAACCTAAAGAAGAATTAATACGATTAGTAAAAACAAAAGAGAATGATGTTATAATTGATCCTACCGGCAAATTAAATGGTCGAGGTGCTTACTTAACGTTTGATAAACAAGTGTTTTTACAAGCAAAAGATGAAAATAGCTTAGCACAAGCTTTTAAAATGAAGATTAATTTAGATATATATGATGATTTACTAACGTTAGTAAGTGAAAAAAATGACTAAACCATATTTAAATTTATTAGGTTTAGCATATCGAGCAAGAAAATGTGTACTAGGTGAAGAGTTGATTATTAAAAGTATTCAAAATAAGCATGCTAAAATTGTTTTAATTGCAAGTGATATAAGTGAACATACAAAGAAAAAAATAATAAACAAATGTACGACTTACGAAGTTGACTTTGAATTGGTAGATGACCGTGAGACATTAGGTCAAGCTGTAGGAAAGTCAAATAGGGTAGCTATAGCGATAATTGAAGATGGTTTTGCTCAGAAATTTCGCACACTACTTTCGTAAAATATCTCGGGGGTGAACGTATGAATAAAAAAAGAATTTATGAATTTGCAAGAGAAATTGAAAAAACAAGTAAAGAAGTTGTTGATCTATTAACAGATATGGGTGAAGATATTACAAATCATATGTCAACAATTAATGAAGAAGTTCAAAATAAAGTGAAAGAAAAACTTAATATGAACGATG
>CALZEK010000151.1 GCA_945639745.1 uncultured Bacillaceae bacterium | reverse complement strand
ACAATAACACGATAAATTAAAAAGATTAAAGAAAGTGATATACCAAACAAACAAATAATTGTTATTACATGTAATACAGAATCAAGCATATTTATAATGTTTGTCATTTTGTCACCTCCATAATTGCTTTTTCAAAAGTATTTTTAATTTCATAAATAGATTGTTCTTTTTCATCAATATGCATTGCATGGATAAAAATATTTTTATTATCATCAGATATGGCAATCGATAATGTTCCTGGTGTAAGAGAAATTAAATTTGCTAATAAAGTGATTTCCCAATTCTTCTTAACATCAATCGGCATAGCGAATATACCAGGTTCAAAATTAGGATTTTTAGCATAAACTAATTTAACAACATCGAGATTTGATAAAATTAATTCTCTAATGAATATATAAAACAATAAAATAATTTTATGGAATCTTTCTAAATAAAAACGTTCATTAAAAAATCTATTTAATATAAGTAATAATAAAATACCTACAATATAACCTATAATAAATGTGATAAACGTGTAACTTTCACTTAAAAACATCCACATAAAAGAAATGATTAAATTGACAACGATTTGAAAGGCCATAGTTGATTACTCCTTTAAAACTGAATTAATATATATTTCTGGATCTAATAAATATTCAGAGATTAATTCAATATTTGGATATACCCACTCTGCTCCAACACCTAAGAGAACAGAAATACTTAGTAGGAAAACAATTGGTGATAGGAGACCTTTTGTTGATTTGATAGGAAGGTCAATTTGCTTTTCCCCCCAAAAGCCTTGAATAAATATTTTCATAACTGAGTATAAAATAAGTAGACTTGATAACAAAGCAACAATAACAATCACAACCTCATCATTTGCAAAAGATCCTTTAATCAGAAGTAACTTTCCAATAAATCCACTTAATGGTGGAATTCCAGCCAAAACAAATGCTGAAAGGAATAACGTCCAACCTAATACTGGGTAGTTATGAATTAAGCCACCCATCTTTTTCAAATCAGAAGTACCAGCAACATATACAACAATTCCAACAATTAGAAACAGTGCTGCTTTTATAATCATATCATGAACCAAGTAGTAAACAGAACCACTGAGTGCATCTTGATTAAATACAGCCAATCCATACAAAATAAATCCAATTGAAGGAATAACATTATAGGCAACAATCATTTTAACATCTTTCGTTGATAGAGCACCAATCACCCCAAAGATCATAGATAAACCAGCAATCCATAAAAATAAAGTATGTGTTAATTCAGTTTCAAAAATAAAAATCAACGTAAAGACACGGATAATTGAATAAATACCTACTTTAGTAAGTAATGCTCCAAAGAGAGCTGAGACTACTGGATTAGGCACAACGTATGATTTAGGCATCCAATAATAAAGTGGAAACAAAGCCGCTTTAGTTGCAAAAACAAAGAATAAAATAACGCCAATTGCAGTAAGAATTCCTTGTTGTTCTACTTCATGGACACGTTGAGCTATCTGAGCCATATTTACTGTTCCAACAACTGAATATAAGAATGCAACTGTCGTTACAAAAACAATTGAAGAAAATAAATTTATAAGCACATATTTTAAAGATTCTCTTAATTGTGCTTTACCGCCACCAAGCGTAATCAGTCCATAAGAAGCCATTAGTAGAACTTCAAAGAAAACAAACAAGTTAAATAAATCACCTGTTAAAAATGCACCTGAGACTCCACTAATTAAGAAGTAAACCATAGCATAAAAATAATGGACTTCTTTTTGCTCTGGAACTGTTCGTGTAGCAAAAAATATAATCGCTGTCGTTAAAAGACTTGAAGTAAGTACAATTAAAATAGAAAAGATATCAGCAACAAAGATGATTCCATAAGGTGCTTTCCAGCCACCTGTTTCTAAAATAATACTGCCATTTGTAAATACTTCATAGGTAATATAAATTACAAACATTAAATTAATCACAGCAAAAACTTTAGCTAAAGTTCGTGATAATTTAACTTTTTTCGTTGTGAAAGCTAAAATAATCGCTGCGAATAATGGAATGATTATTGGTAAAATTGCTAAATTAGTCATTGTCGTTACCCCTTAATTCTTCAATATTATCTGTCTCATTTTCATTAATCGTTCGGTAAGCTAAAACTAAAATAACACTTGTTACTCCAAAGCTTATGACGATAGATGTTAAAATTAAAGCTTGTGGTAAAGGATCAGTATATTGTGTAATCCCATCTTGAATGATAGGGGGTTGGCCGCGTTTTAATTTACCCATTGTTAAAATAAATAAGTGGGCAGCATGGGAAATGAGCCCAGTCCCAATGGCAATTCTTAATAGCTGTTTTTGTAAAATGTTATAAACCCCAACAGCAAATAAGAGTCCTGCTAAAATTGAAATAATAATTTCCATTTTATTTTGCCCCCTTATCTTTTCTTAATTTAATCAGTCCAAATATTGCAAAGACAGCAATACCTAAAACGGCAACTTCAAATAGTGTATCTACGCCACGCATATCGACTAAAATAACGTTAACGATATTGCTCCCACCACCAAGAGGCACAGATGTTTCGATGAAATAATCCGATATTTTATCAAACCAATTACTACTTACTGCTGAAATACCTACTAAAGTCATCATCAGACCGAATCCAGCAGAAATAATGATATTCAGAGTTTTTGTTTTAATTGGTTCTTGTCTTTTCTTTAATTTAGGGAAATGATAAAAGGTAAGTAAGAATAATGCGACTGTAACTGTTTCAATAACTAACTGAGTTAGTGCAATATCTGGTGCACGATAAATAACGAACAATATGGCAACACCATAACCTACAATACCTAAAATTAGAATAGCAGCAACATTGTTATTTGAAAATAATGTTGCAATTGCTGCGGTTAAAATTGAACCTACGACAACAAGTTCTAAAATAGTTACATCAGCAACATCAGTAAAATCAATTGCAAATCCATCTGTTAAATACATTGTTACAAAAGTTACAATAAACATTGTCACAATAATAATTGACATATACGTTCGAAGTGATCCAGTCATATAAAAATTTGTCACTTTTTCTGAAGCGAAGTCAGTCTTTTCAAGTAACCAATCGTAGACACGATTAAAACTCAAGCTCCCTGGGAATATTGAATATATCCCCATCCATTTATTCATAGTTGTATACAGTACTGTTCCAATACCTAATACTGTAAGTGACATAATAAATGGTGTGTTAAATCCATGCCAGTAACTAATTTGAGCAAAGTCAGTTTCACCGCTAATACTCGTTGCTGCATGGGCTAGGAAACTTTGATTAAATAAATTTGGTAATAAACCAATTAAAACAACTCCTGTGACTAAAATAAATGGTGAAAGAAGCATGCCTAAGCTTGGTTCATATTTTTTATTTAAGTCAATTTTAGCTTTATCTTTTTTCATAAAGACGTCAAAGAATAAATACATTGAATAATCAAATGTAAAAATACTACCTAAAACAGCTAGATAAGGAATAATAGTAACTAAAAAATTAGTTATTGCTAAATTACCTTCATTTAAAGCAAGTGTTGATGTAAAGAATGCTTCTTTACTATAAAATCCGTTTAAAAACGGTAGTGGAACACCAGCCATTGAAAATGTACCAAATAAAGCAAGTGTTGCTGTAATTGGCATTAGTGTAAATAATCCACCAAGTTTTCTAATATCACGTGTGCCTGTCTTTAAATCAATAATACCTGCAACCATGAAAAGACTTCCTTTAAATGTCGCGTGATTTAAGATGTGGAAAACAGCAGCAAAGATAGCAGCTTTTGTACCAAAACCTAACATGGCCATAATCATACCTAACTGGCTAATTGTTGAATAAGCTAAAATAGCTTTTAAGTCGGTTTGACGAACAGCCATAAATGATCCCCAACAAAGTGTGAGTATTCCTATAATACTGACACAAATAAAGAACCATTCATATCCAGAAAATATAGGTGAAAATCTTGCAACTAAATAAATTCCAGCTTTAACCATTGTTGCTGAGTGTAAATAAGCACTCACTGGTGTAGGTGCTTCCATTGCATCAGGTAACCATATGTGGAAAGGAAATTG
>CALZEK010000150.1 GCA_945639745.1 uncultured Bacillaceae bacterium | reverse complement strand
CAAAGGCAAACTGTCTTGGACGAAAACAAACGATAAACGCATCGTCTATCGATTATATGAAGTGGTAGGTGGAGAAAATAAATTAATAGCAGAGTTAGCCGATGATAACGAATATATTATTGATGATTTATCACTCTTTTCTAAGCGGGATTTCTTTGTTATTCCTTATGATCCTGTGACTGGAAGAGAAGGGGAGAAATCAAATACAATATCTTTATCGATGTAATTATGTAATAAATGTAGAAAAAGATAAACATGTTTGTGACAATCGATCTATCTCCTAATCTTAAGTGTTATATTAGTTTTAAGAAGAATAGTTTTGATTAATTAACTAAAAAGGATGATATTAGTGACAGAAAAATTTAATGACACAATCTTACGTGCTTATAAAGGCGAAGCAACATCACACACACCTGCTTGGTTTATGCGTCAAGCGGGGCGTTCTCAGAAAGAGTATTTAGAAATTAAGAAGAAGTATTCATTATTTGAAATAACGCATCAACCGGAACTATGTGCTTACGTGACACGTCTCCCTGTAGAACAATACGGAATCGATGCGGCAATTCTTTATAAAGACATTATGACACCGTTACCAGCAATGGGTGTAGATGTAGAAATAGTTTCAGGTGTCGGTCCAGTTATCGATAACCCATTAAAGAACAAAGCAGATATTGATAATTTAGGTAAATTAGAACCAGAAAAAGATATAGATTATGTTTTAAAGACGATCAAATTGCTAACAGAAGAGCAATTAAATGTACCGTTAATAGGATTTAGTGGGGCACCTTTTACTTTAGCTAGTTATATGATTGAAGGAGGCCCATCAAAGAATTACGCCAAAACTAAAGCATTTATGTATAAAGAATCAGAGTTATGGTTTGTATTAATGGATAAATTAGCTGATATGATTATAACTTATGTAACAGCTCAAGTAAAAGCTGGAGTTAAAGCGATTCAAATTTTTGATTCATGGGTAGGTTCATTAAATGAATCAGATTATCGTATCTTTATTAAGCCAACGATGAATTATATATTCACAGAATTAAAAAAGCTAGATGTGCCATTAATTTTATTTGGTATTGGTGCAAAACACTTACTCGTCGATTTTAATGATTTACCAGTCGATGTGATTGGATTAGACTGGCGTACAACAATTCCAGAGGCACGTGCAATGGGAGTAACTAAAGTTTTACAAGGCAACTTAGACCCAGCAACATTATTAGCTGATTGGGATACAATTGAAACACGCACAAAAGCAATTTTAGATGATGGTATGGCAGATGGACGCCATGTCTTCAATCTAGGACATGGTGTTACACCTGATATTACACAAGATACATTAAAGAAATTAGCAAAATTAATTAGAACATATTCAAAAAGATAACAAAAAAGTATAGAGGTGATAAAAATGGAAAAACAAAAAATAGGTTTATTAGTAATGGCATATGGAACTCCTTATAAAGAGTCTGATATAGAGCCATATTATACACATATACGTCGAGGAAGAAAACCATCTGAAGAAGCATTAGTTGATTTACAAGAGCGATACGCTGCGATTGGTGGAATTTCACCATTAGCTCATATTACTGAAGCACAAGCGACACATTTAAAAAATAAATTAAATGCTTCACAAGACGCGTATGAATTTGTATTATATATTGGATTAAAGCACATTCATCCATTTATTGAAGATGCCGTTAAACAAATGAATGATGATGGTATTAAAGAAGCGGTATCAATTGTTTTAGCGCCGCATTATTCGACATTTAGTGTAAAATCATATAACGGTAGAGCAAAAGAAGAAGCTGAAAAATACGATATTAATTTAAAATCTGTCACAAGTTGGTATGCAGAAGAAGGTTTTATAGAATATTGGGCTAGAGAAATTAATAAAACATATAATAAAATGTCAGAAGGCGAAAGAGATCATGCTATGCTAATTATTTCTGCCCACAGTTTACCTGAGAAAATATTAGTTGATGGTGATCCTTATGTTGACCAATTAAAAGAAACAGCTAAGTTAATCTCACAAGCAACTGGTGTTAAAAATTATAAAATAGGTTGGCAAAGTGAAGGGAACACACCAGATCCATGGTTGGGACCAGATGTACAAGATTTAACGGCAGATTTACATGAAGAATCAGGTTATGAAGCATTTGTTTATGCACCAGTTGGTTTTGTTTCAGACCACTTAGAGGTACTTTATGATAATGATTATGAATGCAAAGTAGTTTGTGATCGAGTCGGAGCTGCATATTACCGTCCTGAGATGCCAAACACTGATCCATTATTTATTGAAACATTAAGTAATGTCGTTTTAAAACAATTAAATTAAAGTGTAACAGGAGTGATCATAATTACTAAAAACATCTTAATTATTGGTGGCGGAATTACCGGTTTATCAGCAGCATATTATTTAAAAAAAGAAATACAAGAAAAAAACTTACCTTATAATATAAAGCTTGTCGAAGCAAGTGAACGATTAGGTGGTAAGATTAAGACACTAAAAAAAGATGGTTTTATTATTGAACGGGGACCAGATTCATTTCTATCTCGTAAGCCTGCTACAATTAACTTAATTAAATCATTAGGTATGGAAGATCAACTTATTAATAATAATACAGGGCAATCTTATGTTTTAGTTAATGGAAAACTGCATAAAATCCCAGTAGGTTCTTTTATGGGTATACCCATTCAAATGAGACCATTCTTAGCATCAAATCTAATTTCACCTGTAGGTAAATTACGTACAAACTTTGAGAAAGTAAAGAAGAAATCAACTCCTAAAAAAGATCAATCATTAGGTATGTTTTTTAGAAATCGATTTGGAAATGAGCTCGTTGAAAATTTAATGGAACCTTTGCTAGGTGGTATTTATTCAGGGGATCTCGATAAGATGAGTTTAATGTCGACCTTTCCTAATTTTTATCAACTTGAACAAGAATATGGCAGTTTAATAAAAGGTTTGCAAGCAACGATGCCTAAACCACCTACAAAAAAAGAAAGAAAAAAGCGACCAGGTGTATTTTATGCTTTAACGAATGGTTTTGAATCTTTAGTTGATGAACTGAGTAAGCAATTCAAAGAAGAAGAAGTAAGTTTAAATTGTGCAGTAGATCATATTCAGAAAAAAGATGAACACTATCATGTATTACTCCACAATGGAACGGTTTATCAAGCTGATTCAATTGTTGTCACAACACCACATGATACATTACCAAAAATATTTAGTCAGTATAAATATTTTGATCATTTTAAAAAAATGCCTCAATCATCTGTAGCAAATGTCGCTTTAGCATTTAATAAAAAAGCAATTCATAAAGAATTAGATGGAACAGGTTATGTTGTCTCAAGAAATAGTGATTTTAGAATCACTGCTTGTACATGGACACATAAAAAATGGTTACATACGACACCAAAAGATAAAATTTTATTAAGAAGTTATGTAGGCAGACCTGATGATCAAAAAGTAGTTGATTTAAAAGATGATGAAATCATTGATATTGTTTTAAAAGACTTAAATAAAACAATGAAAATCACAGAAAAACCATTATTTACTGTGGTAACACGTTATAAAAATAAAATGCCTCAATATACTGTAGGACATAGAGAAAGACTGAGAGAAACGAATGCTGAAATGAATGCTTCTTTACCAGGGGTTTATTTAGCAGGAAGTTCATATACAGGAGTTGCTGTACCAGACTGTATTAAGCAAGCAGAAGAAGCAGTGGAATCAGTTATTGATTATTTAAATTAAAGCAACAGACTATAACAAGTACTTACTTGTTATAGTCTGTTTTTATATAAAAAAAAGCAATCACTAAACAAATAGTAATTGCATCCAGATTAGGAATGGGAAGGCTTATTATAAAGTAGACGACAAATGTTAAAACATTTTGAATAATAATAATTAAAGCGTATGATGATTATAAGTGATTACATTCATCACAAACATTAACATAGCAATCTGCTTGTTCAGTCATTTCAAAACCACATTTTTGACAAGCTTTCTTAGGCAAGTTTCTAAAAAATTCTAATACGATGATCATGAGTAGGTCCCCCTTGAAATTGTTTGTATTTTAA
>CALZEK010000149.1 GCA_945639745.1 uncultured Bacillaceae bacterium | reverse complement strand
CGACTTGCAATTTTAGGTGTTACATCTTTTCCAATTGCTGTGTGACCCATAACCACACCATAAGGCGACTCATCTTCAATTACTTCTAGAAGCGCTTGCCCGTATCCTTCTGATGTATAGTTTTCTAAATTATCATGCTCAACCGTAATTGCCCTGTCAGCACCATGTTGAATCATTTCTTCTGCATGAGCTTGTGTGCCTTCTTTACCTACAACGACTGCAACAATCTCTGCATCTGCTTGCATTTTTTTTGCTGTAGCAATTGTTTCAAAACTTACATTTCTTAATGTACCATCTGCTGCTTCACCTATTACTAATATTTTTTTACTCATTATTATTCTCCTTTCTCTCCGCTTTTATAATACTTTCGCCTCTGTTTTAAGTAATGAAACAAGCTCTTTTACTTGTTCATCTACTTCACCTTCAAGAATACGTCCTGCTGCTTTTTCAGCTGGTAAAAAGCGGTCGATTGTTTCTGTTTTTGGTTCTAAATCATCTTCATCTAAGTCTAAATCATCAATTTCTAATTCTTCTAATGGTTTCTTTTTAGCTTGCATAATCCCAGGTAGTGAAGGATAACGTGGTTCGTTTAATCCTTGTTGACATGTAACAATTAACGGTAATGTTGTTTCAATTTTTTCGATATCACCCTCGATATCTTTATCAATTTTAACATTTGTTCCATCAATTTCTAAATCAACAATTGTTGTAATAAATGGCATTTCAAGTCTTTCAGCAAGTCTTGGTCCAACTTGTCCACTTGCTTCGTCAATTGCCACATTTCCTGCTAAGATTAAATCTGGTTCTTTATCTTCAAAATATGCTTCTAAAATTTTAGCTGTTGTAAATTGATCACCTTCTTCTAGGTCATCTTCAGTATTTATTAATACTGCTTTATCAGCTCCCATAGCAAGTGCTGTACGTAATTGTTTCTCAGCGTCTTCTTCACCAATTGTTACAACCGTTACTTCTCCACCATGAGCATCACGTTGAACAATGGCTTCTTCAACAGCATATTCATCATATGGATTAATGATGAATTCAGCATCATCGTCTTGAATTTCTCCATTTTCAATTACAATTTTGTCTTCTGTATCAAACGTTCTTTTTAATAGTACATATATATTCATTGTAAATCCTCCCTTAATTATTTATCTTGAAAATTCGCTTTTCTTTTTTCAATAAAAGCTTCTATACCTTCTTTAGCGTCTTCTGTTTGGAAAACAACACTAAATAAATCAGCTTCTTTTGCAACACCTTCTTCAAAATTCTCACGTGTTGCATAGCTTACTAGCTCCATCACGTTATTAATTGTCATTTTACTTTTATGAGCAATTTTCTTCGCTAGCTCTAACGTGAACGCTTCTAATTCATCTTCTTCTACTACATGATTAGCTAAACCTAATTTACCAGCCTCTTCACCTTTAATAGGCTCTGCAGTCAGCATCATTTCAGTTGCCTTAGCTTGTCCGACGACGTTTGGTAAACGCTGTGTGCCTGCAAAACCTGGAATGATTCCTAGATTTGTTTCCGGTAAACCGAGTAAAGCAGATTTTGTTACAATTCTAATATGACATGATAAAGCTAATTCTAGACCTCCGCCTAACGCTGCTCCATGAATAGAAGCAATAACAGGGACCGGATAGTCTTCTATTTTTTTGAATACACTCTGACCATTTTTCGCTAATGCAGCAATGTCAGATGCACTTTGTAATGAAGTGAATTCCTTTATGTCTGCTCCAGCTGAGAAAAATTTACCTTCACCCTTTAAGATGATAGCCTTTACATTTTCGTTTTCAGAAATGTGATCAAACTGTTCATCTAATGACTTAAGTAAATCTCTTGATAAAGCATTAGCTGGTGGACTTTCAATTGTTAATGTAGCAATTTGATTTGCTACGTCCAACTTTAATAATGACATTAAACTATTCCTCCTATAACTTCTATTTTTGTATAATAAAACCTCTCGTTAATAATTCATGAACTTCCGGCGCTTGATTAACCAGATTATAACGATGAGATTTCATAACCCAACTCGTAACTGTTTCATCCAATGTCCCAAAAATCATTTGTCTCATTAAACGGACATCGATATCTTCTCTAAAGTATTTCTCATCAATACCATTTTGAATGATTAAGTCAATTATGTCCAGATAATCTTTTAAAACATTATTAATTTCTTCCCTTAATTTCGGTTTAGACTGCCTCAGCTCAAGCTGGGTAACGATTGCCAAATGTTTGTTTTCACTCAATTGATTGAAATGGCTTTCAATTAAAGCTAAGAGTTGATCATCTGCAGTCGTTTCTTGCTTAATTTTATGTTCTATTTGTTTAATAAAAGAACCCATTTTTTCTTTAAAAACTGAGATTAATATATCTTCTTTATTTTTAAAGTATAAATAAATCGTTCCATCTGCTACATCAGCTTGTTTAGCAATCTTAGAAACTTGCGATGCATGATAACCATTTTCAGCTATAACTTGCAAAGCTGCTTCAATGATTTGTCCATACTTAGGTCGCGACTTTTTCATATCTAGTTCCTCCTAGTAACAAGCGAATGAATGACTAATCATTCATTCTCATTCTATATCGTTTTTTAATTCATGTCAATTTAGAACCCATTAATTTGCTTGTTTATTTTGTCTTTCATAGTCACGCACAAGATCTTTTTTAAGTACTTTTCCTACAGTTGTCTTTGGTAATTCTTCAACAAATTTATATATCCGCGGTACTTTATATGCCGCTAAATAGTTTCTACTATATTTATTAAGTTCTTTTTCTGTTAAATTATAACCCTCTTTAAGAACAATTACAGCCATAACTGTTTCACCACGATAACTATGTGAAACACCTACTACAGCAGCCTCTTGAATGCCTTCGTGTTCAAAAAGTATTTCTTCTACCTCTCGTGGATAAATATTGTATCCTCCTGCTATGATCATATCATCTTGACGATCTACAACATAGAAAAATCCATCTTCAGTCGTATATCCTATGTCTCCTGTATATAACCAGCCATCTTTTAATACTAAATCTGTTGCTTCTGGATTATTCCAGTAGCCTTTCATTATTTGTGGGCCTTTAACAATTAATTCACCAGTCTCACCAATAGGTACTTCTTTATGCGTTTTACTATCAACAATTTTAGCATCTGTATCAGGCCATGGCAAGCCGATACTTCCATTTATTCGTTTACCCCATACTAAGTTTGCATGAGTCACCGGAGACGACTCTGTTAAACCATACCCTTCTACTAATCTTCCACCCGTTATTTCCTCAAATTTATTTTGTACATCCAGAGGTAGAGGGGCTGATCCGCTAATACATGCTTTGATAGATGATAAATTATACTTTTTTAGATTAGGATGATTTAATAATCCGATATATATAGTCGGGGCACCTGGAAATAAAGTAGGTTTTAATTTATCAATTGTTTTTAAAATCTCTGTTGCATCAAATTGTGGTAGTAATATCATTTTTGCACCAAACATAATAGAAAGATTCATCACTGTTGTCATACCATAAACATGGAAAAATGGTAAAACACCTAAGACAATCTCTTTATTTTTTTCCATTTTATGCATCCAAGTTGTTGCCATAGTTACATTGGCCACTAAATTATAATGGGTTAACATTACACCTTTAGGATACCCTGTAGTACCGCCTGTATATTGTATTAATGCAAGGTCTTCAAAAGGATTGATTTCAATTTCTTGATATTTTTCTGTTGTATTTTCTATCATATTTTTCCATATATGAGTTGTTTTAGTCTCAACTACATTAACTGTCATTTTATGTTGCCGCTTTTGAATAAGAGGATAAACTATATTTTTGGGAAACGGCAAATAATCTTTGATAGCGGTTACAATTGTGTGTTTAATGTTAGTTTTACTTTTAACATTGTTTATCCGCGGCAGCAAAATATCTAAGCAGACAATAAATTTTGCACCTGAATCTTTTAATTGATATTCTAATTCTCTTTCTGTATATAATGGATTTACTTGTACAACAATTCCACCCGCCATAAGTGCTCCATAATACGTTATAACAGCTTGAGGGGAGTTTGGTAACATACTTGCTACTCGATCACCTTTTTTTAAACCATT
>CALZEK010000148.1 GCA_945639745.1 uncultured Bacillaceae bacterium | reverse complement strand
ATATGGGAAGTCACATCTAGATTTTCAACATTACCAGATTTTATGTTTCCTAGTTTTCTCCAAGTGATCGAGACACTTTTTGTTGGTCTCTTAAGTGGACAAATTCTCTCGGCGATTGGGATTAGTTTAGGGAGATTATTAATTGGATTTGTAATTGCTCTTGTCTTAGGACTTACTTTAGGTTATTTAATTTGGCAGTATAAAATCATTGAAGACACCTTAGGTTTTAATTACAGCTTTACAGTCGATACCGAGTATCGTGTGGTTTCCACTTGCGATTATCTGGTTTGGTTTAAATAACTATGCCATTTTATTTATTGTCACAATTGGAGCAACCTGGACTGTTACATTAAGTGCTGTGAGTGGATTTAAAAATGTACCTACATTATATCAACGAGTCGCACGCACACTTGGTTCATCTGGTTTTCACTTTTTGAAAACAGTTATATTTCCAAGTGCCGTACCACAACTTTTATCAGGATTTAGAATTGCTTGGGCATTTTCATGGCGCGCATTAATGGCGGGTGAATTATTAGGTGCAAGTAGTGGACTTGGTCAGTTACTTGATGCAGGACGTTCACTTGGTCAAATGGATTTAGTTATTGCTGTAATGATTATTATTGGCGTAATTGGAACAATTGTTGACCGGTTAATTTTTACACGCATTGAAAAAAACGTTCAAAGAAAATGGGGCTTAAACTAAAAGGGGGAGATACATTATGCAAAGAAAAATTGGAATTGTTCTTATGATAGCACTCACATTGGTGATAGCTGCTTGTGGTCAAGCAAGTTTAGAAGAAAAAGAAAAAACAGTTAAAATTGGCTATTTTCCAAATCTAACACACGTTGCAACGATTGTTGCTTTAGAAAAAGATTATTTTACAGAAGCATTTGGTGAAGCGGTTGAAATAGAAACAAAAACAGTAAATAATGGTGGTTTATTTATGGAAGCAATGGCAACAGGTGCAATTGATGTTGGTACTGTAGGACCAGGGCCCTTACTCAATCATTATGTAAAAGATCCGTATTATTTTATAATTTCAGGAGCTGTGAATGGTGGAGCTGTCTTAGTTGGCAGTAAACATAGTCAAATTAAAGAGTTAGCAGATTTAGACGGAAAGAAAATAGCGATACCAGTCATTGGCAGTACGCAAGATGTCATGTTGAGAAAAACATTAAATGAAGTTGACTTAAAGCCAACAACAAATGGTGGAACAGTTGAATTAATGCCAGCAGCACCAGCTGATACAGCAACATTATTTCAACAAGAATCAGTTGATGGAACAGCGACCCAAGAACCGTGGGGGTATATTTTAGAAACACAAGCTGACGGTGAACTTATTTTAAATTGGGATGAGTTTGCGTGGGGGAAAGATTCTACAAACACAGTTGTTGCAGCAACAAAGGACTTTAAAGAAAATGATTCTCATACAGAAAATTATTTATCAGCGCATATTAAAGCAGTTGAGTTTATTAAAGAAAATCCCAGTGAAGCCCAAGATTTAGTCATTGAACATATTAAAGATTTAACGAGTAAAGAAATCGATAAAGAAGAATTAAAAACAGCATTTGCTAGATTAGAAGTAACAACTTATGTAAATGAAGCTGTGATTCAAGAAATGGCAGATATTAGTCAAGAAGCAGGTTATGTTGAGAGTAATGATATCGACGGATTGGTTGATTTATCGACGTTAGAAACAAAGAAATAATTTTAAAACACCTCGCGTTTATGGGGTGTTTTTTTTTATGAATGTGGTAAAGTAAAAGAAAGGAGTGATTTGTTAATGAATATAAAAGAATATATTAAACAAGATGCAGTAGGTCTTTCTGATTTAGTGAAAAGAAAAGAAATCTCTCCAAGTGAACTGATTGATTTAAGTGAAGCACGCTTAGATCAAGTGAAAGATGATTTAAATCCAGTTGCAAGTAGTCGAATTGATCAAGCAAGAGAAGAAGTAACGAATAACATAAATTTAAGTTCACCTTTTTCTGGTGTACCTTTTTATTTAAAAGGCATATCTCAAGGATTAAAAGGTGAACCACTTGAAGGTGGCGCTAAACTACTAAAAGGTTTAGTTGCAAAGCAAACTTCTTATTTGGCCCAAGATATGTTAGATACAGGCTTAGTTTGTTTAGGTCATTCAACGACACCTGAATTTGCACTTAAAAATATTACTGAATCTGAATTATTTGGTCCGACGCGAAATCCTTGGCATCATGACTATTCTCCAGGTGGATCTAGCGGTGGTGCTTCAGCCTTAGTTGCTTCAGGTGTGGTTCCTTTAGCAGGAGCAAGTGATGGTGGCGGTTCGATTCGGATACCGGCATCATTTACGAGTCTTGTCGGACTAAAACCAACAAGAGGTCGCACGTCAGTTGGACCAGGTGTTGGTCGCCAGTGGCATGGTGCAGCAATCGACTTTGCTTTAACAAAGTCTGTTCGAGATAGTGCACGTTTATTAGATAATTTACAAGTTGTCCAAGAAGCAGCCGCCTTTCAAACACCACTTTATACATATGCTTATGAAGTAGAGATTGAACGTGAATGTGACTGGAAATTAAGTATTGCATATACAACAGAATCACCAGTAGCTACGCCAGTGACAGATGAAGCCAAAGAAGCGGTTTTAAATGTTGTTAAATGGTTTGAAGCTCAAGGTCACTCTGTAACAGAAACAGATAATGGAATTGATGGTAAAGAAATGATGCGAAATTATTATTTGATGAATAGTGGCGAAGTTTCAGCAACAATTAAAAATATTGAAAAGCAAATGAATCAAAATATTACCGAAAAAGATCTTGAAATAGAAGCGTGGTTATTAAATGTAGCCGGTAAATCTGTTTCAGCAGCTGATTTTTCATTAAGTTTAGCCTCATGGGATCAAGCAGCAGAAAAAATGAGTCAGTTCCATCAAACTTATGATTTTTATATTACACCAGCTGCTGCTTCAACAGCACCAAAAGTCGGAGAATTAACACAATCAAAAGAAAATAGCGAAAAATTACACGAAGCAATCATGCAAGCTAAACCAAACAAACAACAAGAAATCATTTATGAGATGTTTTTACCAAGTTTAACGTATACACCTTTTACTCAGTTAGCTAACTTAACAGGTCAACCAGCAATTAGTGTCCCGACACATCGCGCTCAAAATGGCTTACCAATAGGTGTTCAAATAATGGCGAAAAAAGGTGCTGATCACTCACTGTTAAAAATAGCAAGACAACTTGAGAAATCATCTTTATGGGTTGGCGTAAAAGATTTACTAGGTTGATTTAGAACTTGAATAAATATGAAATAATAGTAAAATAGACATAGATTAATTACAGGCTTAGAATTGGAGACGATAAAATGGAAACACAAGACACAATATTGATTTTAGACTTTGGTAGTCCTTTTAATCAAGAACTAACAAGACGTATTCGTGAAGTAGGTGTATATAGTGAATTACACCCTCATGATATGAAGATTGAAGATATTAAAAAGTTAAATCCAAAAGGAATTATTCTCTCAGGTGGTCCCCACGCAGTTGGTGATGTGAATAATTACCAAGCAACACGAGAAATATATGATTTAAATATTCCAATTCTAGGTATTTGTTATGGTATGCAGTTAATTACAACTGAATTTGGTGGTAAAAGCATAGCAATGACTGAACGTGAATACGAAGAAGGAGAAATTACATTAAATCCATCAGCTTCTTTATTTAAAGGATTAAATAATGAAGAAACAGTTTATTTAAGTAAAGGTGCAGAATTCAAAATCAATGATGAGTTTAATATTGATGCAGAAGATAAATTAAATCATCCTGTTGCTATTTCGCATAAAGAAAAAGCAGTTTATGGACTTAATTTCTATCCTGAAAAACAAGAAACACAAAACGGTCTAACAATCCTTAAAACATTTGCCTTAGATATTTGTCAGTGTGCAGGAAGTTGGACGATTGATTCATTTATTGAAGCTGAAGTAGCTGAGATTAAATCAATTGTTGGTGATAAGAAAGTACTCTGTGGCTTAAGTGGTGGAGTTGACTCATCAGTTGTCGCAGCATTAATTCACCGTGCAATTGGCGATCAATTAACATGTATCTTTGTTGATCATGGATTATTACGTAAGAATGAAGCAAACGACG
>CALZEK010000147.1 GCA_945639745.1 uncultured Bacillaceae bacterium | reverse complement strand
TTTATTACAAATCATTTATGAAGATTATATGCGCTAAAAACAAAATTACGATAAAAATTATTCGATAGCTAAAAAGGCAGGTGATTTGTTATAATGTAACTAGTTCTAGTTAGGAGGAATTTAAATGATGTATTTACTTGCCGTTATTATAACAACTGTTGCAGTATTGTTTTCAGGTAAACCAATTCAAGCATTTTTAAACTTAATCTTAACAGCCTTCTTTTGGTTTCCTGGTGCAATCCACGCCATCTTAGTGGTAAAAGATTCGAAGGATGATAAACGTATGGAAAAATATCTCGATGAAATGAGAAAAAAAGAATAATATTCTCAGTTAGATTGATATTTTAAACTAAAAGCTTGCACTCAAACAATTGATTTGATAACCTTAGAGTTAGGGATGGAGATCATTCCTTAATAACACAATACTTTTAGAGGAGATGTTATAATTATGTCAAAATTTGAATTACCAGAATTACCTTATGCATATGATGCACTAGAACCAACGATTGATAAAGAAACGATGAATATTCACCATACAAAACACCATAACACGTATGTTACTAACTTAAATGGTGCACTTGAAGGTCATGATGATCTACAAGCTAAAAGCATAGAAGAGCTAATTAGTGATATTGATGCCTTACCAGCAGATATCCAAACAGCAGTTCGTAATAACGGTGGAGGTCATGCTAACCACAGCCTATTCTGGAAAGTTCTTTCACCAAACGGTGGCGGAAATCCAACAGGTGAAGTAGCCGAGAAAATTGATGCTAAATTTGGTAGCTTTGATAAATTCAAAGAAGAATTCCAAGCAGCAGCAGCAACTCGCTTCGGTTCAGGTTGGGCTTGGCTTGTATTAAACAATGGTGAAGTTGAAATTATGAGTACACCAAACCAAGATTCACCGCTTATGGAAGGTAAGACACCACTTCTAGGCTTAGACGTTTGGGAGCATGCTTACTACCTAAATTACCAAAACAGACGTCCAGAGTATGCAGAAAAATTCTGGAATGTTGTTAACTGGGACGAAGTAGAAAAAAATTACAACGAAGCTAAATAAATAGCTTGATTTATAAAACACGAGATATCATATCTCGTGTTTTTTTATTTGAATTCATTGAGATAATAGAGGTATAATAAAGAATAGATATTGTTAAAATGAATAAGAATAGGGGAAGTGCAGTGAATAATAATAAAAACAAACAAGATATTAAAATTCCCTTTCGATTAAATATATTTTTCTTTGCAGTCTTTATTATGTTTGCAGTTTTAATTGTCCAATTAGGCATCGTGCAAATCCTTGAAGGTGAAGCTTATCAAAAAGAAATTGAGCGAACAGTAGATGATGTAACAAAAATACCTGTACCACGAGGACATATTTATGATCGTAATCATGAACCAGTCGTGACAAACAATCCACTATATTCTATTACATACACACCACCAAAAGGTGTGCAAGCAGAAGATAAGTTAGCTCTTGCTCAGAAGTTGATAGCTTACATTCAATTAGATAAGGAAGTTGTAGAAAGAATTACTGAGAGACAAAAGAAAGAATATTGGTATTTGTTAAATGAAGAAGCTGCTTTAGACTTAACAAATGATCAAGAAAAGAAAGATTTAGATGACACAGAATTGTATGACTTAGTGTTAGAGAGAATTACAGAAGATCATCTTAAGTCGATTGATAAAGATGAATATCCAGTAATTGCACTTAAAGGTGAATTAGATAAAGCCTATTCGCTGACGCCACATACGATTAAAAATGATAATATTAGTGTTGAAGAATATGCGAAAATTGCTGAGAATTTAGGCGACTTACCGGGTATCAATGCAACAACAGATTGGGAAAGAGATTACGTATTTGAAGATACTTTTAGATCGTTTATCGGTAATATTACAAGCGTAAAAGAAGGTATTCCAGAAGAAAAAGAAGAATACTTTATGTCACGTGGATATAATCGTAATGATCGTGTCGGTAAGAGTGGTTTAGAAGAATTTTACGAAGATGAATTAAAAGGTAGAAAAGAACAAGTTCAGTATACGACGACTAAATCAGGTAAAGTTGTTGACAGTAAAACAATTGTTGAAGGTGAACGTGGAAAAGATCTTGTCCTTTCTATTGATATGGACTTCCAAAAGAAAGTTGATGATATTGTTTTAAGAGAACTCCAAAGAAATGTAGCTAGTAGTCCGCATTTAGAAGATGCAATAGCTGTAGCGATGAATCCTAAAACAGGTGAGCTTTTAGCAATGAGTGGTGTCCATTATGATCGGAAGAGTAAAAAGTATTCGAGTATCAGTTCTAAAACAATTTTTGATGCGCATATTCCAGGATCAACAATTAAAGGGGCTACAGTTGCTTCAGGCTTTGAAGATGAGGTTATCAAACCAGGTACGGTATTTATTGATCGACCATTACGTTTCCAAGATAAATCAACAAAATCTTCAGTCGGAACATTGGGCCCAGTTAATGATAAGGATGCACTAAGACGGTCATCAAACGTTTATATGTTTTATATTGCGATGCAATTAGGTGGCGATATGAGACATCCATTCCCTGACTTAGGTAGATTAAGGTCAGATGCTGGTAGTATTCAAAAGTTTAGAAATACATTTAATCAAACAGGTTTAGGTGTAAAAACAGGAATTGATTTCCCAACAGAATCAACAGGATACCAAGGACCTAATCCAGAACCAGGTCAAGTACTCGACTTTGCTATTGGGCAGTATGATACGTATACAACATTACAGCTTGCCCAGTATATTTCTACAATTGCAAATGGTGGCTACCGAATTAAACCTAAACTGATTAAAAATATTCATCACCCGTCAAATGACAACTCTATCGGTCCTGTATATAAAACAAATGAAACAGAAGTCTTGAATAAAATGAACATTACCGATAAACAAATAAAACGAATTCAACAAGGTTTTCGTGGCGCATTCCAAGAACCAGGTGGTACCGGTTATCGTCACTGGTCAAGTAAATATTATAACCCAGCTGGTAAAACAGGAACTGCAGAAAACGAACTTTATATTAATGGTAAAAAAATCGAAACAGAAAACTTATCGCTTGTTGGTTATGCACCATACGACGACCCAGAAATAGCATTTGCTGTAGTGATTCCTCACTTATCAAAAAATAGACCAGGGATTACCCCAATTAACCATGCAATTGGGATGGGGATTATGGATACGTATTTTGCGATGAAGAATAGTAATAAATAAATATTTAAAACACCGGTTACTAAACCGGTGTTTTTTTGTTTTTAAAATGCAAGTTTTAATTTTATTTAGCAGATAATAACCGCTAGATTGAGTATAAAAATGTCATGTTAGATAATCAGGCAGATTACTCTACCAATAAGTAGCATGGACTTTAATAAAATTTATGTAAAAGAATTTTTTTAAAAAGGAAACTATGAATAAGAAATTATAAAATAATTATGGGATAAGGAGTAAAATAATCCGATAGTAGCTGGGGAATAGATAAAACTAAGCATAGTGTGGAGATATTATAACTTAATATGTGAAAGCACAAACTTGTTGAATAATAATTTAAAAGGTAAAATATATTAGAAAACTTTGAAAAGTATTTAAACAAAAGCTAAAATCTTCATCTGATAAAATGTTTAAACATCTACTAAATTATCTTAAAAATAAATTTGTTTCAAATAATATTAAATAAATCATTCCTTTATCCCCCTAAATACAAGGATTCAAATAATAATTTGACTAGATTGTTGCTAGATTGTGATTGATTTGGTATTATTAGGGAGGTAAACTAAAGAATTTATGATTCGTTTGGAGGGATAAAAATGCGTGTTAACATCACATTAGAATGTACAGAGACTAAAGACAAAAACTATATCACGACAAAAAATAATCGTAATAATACAGAACGTGTTGAATTAATGAAGTACTCTCCGCGTTTAAGAAAACATACTTTACATCGTGAAGCTAAAAAATAAGCACTAACTTTAAACTCTTATCTATCATGATAGGAGTTTTTTGTTTATATTATTTTATAAGGTGGCGTGTTAAAATGAAAAAAGACCTTCGACAAATGATGCTTAAAAAATTAAGAGAATTGTCTAAAATACAAAAGTCAGATCTAACTGAGCGGATACATGCTAGTTT
>CALZEK010000146.1 GCA_945639745.1 uncultured Bacillaceae bacterium | reverse complement strand
TCAGCAGTTAAAGTTGGTGACCTTAAGGCTTCTGGAGCGAGTTCTAAAATCTGTTCACCTTTTTTAGTTAAGTAAATATATTTACCGCGCTTTTCCATGTATTGCGCATTATAAAGTTTATCAATGACATCAGCCCGTGTCGCAACTGTACCTAATCCACCTGCTTGTTGGATTGTTTTTTCTAACTCTTTTGTTGTATCTTCCATGTATCTAGTTGGATTTTCCATCGCCTTAAGCAATGTTCCTTCAGTAAATCGAGCTGGCGGTGTTGTTTCTCCTTCACGTGTTGAATAAGACACGCTCGTTAAAGTAGCTCCTTCTTTTAAAGAGTTAACAACTGGATTAACTTGATTAATCTTTTCATCATAAACTGCTTTCCAACCTAAGTCTTTAATCACATTTTCTTTTAAATGAAAATCATAATGATCAACAGTTGCAATGATTGTCGTTTCATTATAAACATGTGCCGGACTTAGTACCGCAAAGAAACGCTTAACAACTAAATCATAAATCCGGCGCTCTTCAGGTGACATATCTGCCAAGTAGACAGGTTGTTCTGTTGGAATAATCGCATGGTGATCGGTGACACCTTGGTCATTTACGACCGAACGCGGCAATTTAATATCATTCAAATTAATATGCTTACTTAAAGCACCATACTCATCAACAGACGCGGCATCAACTCTTTCTTTAAGTGTTGGAACAATATCTGTTGTAATGACGCGTGAATCCGTTCTTGGGTAGGTAAGTACCTTGTGACGTTCATACAATGCTTGCATGATATTTAATGTTTGCTTACCTGAAAAATTGAAGAGGCGGTTTGCGTCTTGTTGCAGCTCTGTTAAATCATATAGCTGGGGTGCATGCGTTTGGCGCTCACGTGAAGTAATTGACTTTATTGTTAAATTTTTATTAGTAATTTCTTTTAAAATCTTTTCTGCTTCATTCGGACTAAAGATTCTGTCATTATTTGCTTTATCACGATAAGTAAATGCTAAGCCTGTCTTAGTAGATGCTTTTATCACATTATATTTACGTGGTTTAAAGGTTTTTATTTGCTCTTCACGGTGTGCAATAATTCCAAGTGTCGGCGTTTGTACACGACCACTTGAGAGTTGTGCATTAAACTTAGTGGTCAAAGCACGCGTCGCGTTGAGTCCGACATACCAATCCGCTTCTGAACGTGCTACTGCTGCTGCGTATAGATTCTCATATTGTTTACCTGGCTTTAATTTATTAAAACCATCTCGAATTGCTTTATCAGTAACAGAAGAAATCCATAAGCGTTTAACCGGTTTTTTAGAACCTACTTTGTCAATAATCCAGCGTGCAACAAGCTCACCTTCTCGCCCTGCATCTGTCGCAATCACGATATCTTTGACGTCTTTTCGGTTCATTTGTGTACGGATTGTATTAAACTGACGACTTGTTTTGGGAATAACAACTGTTTTTAAATCAGTTGGTAACATTGGCAAATCTTCCATCCGCCATGTTTTGTATTTATTATCATATTGATCGGGTGTGGCAAGTGTTACTAAGTGCCCAAGGCCCCATGTGACAATATATTGGTCACCTTCAAAAAATCCGTTCCCTTGTTTCATACAGTTAAGTACTTTTGCAATATCACGTCCGACTGACGGTTTTTCTGCGAGTACGATTGTTTTAGACATTGATATAATTCCCTTCTTTTAAATAAACATTATTGATTTATTTTCAATCATTTTAGATACATAACTAATTTGATTTTAGCATAATTAATTTCCTTTTTCAGTGTTACCTGTTAGTCAATTTCATTCAATTAATCAACTTTATAATATTATATCAATAAAAAAGCATCGTTAACTGAGTAACGATGCTTTAATTTATTACGAGATATTCCAGTTAATCATTTCTGGGTGATAGCTATTTTCAGCAATAACTTTTAGTTCATGTAATGCTTCTATAAAATGATCCATTAATTGTTCTCCATTTACTTTATTATCTGTATAACTTGAAATATTTACTGAGATTGAATTTTCTAATATGAAATAAGCTACTCCATGTCCATCTTCAACTACTGGAGCAAACATTCGATATTCGGCATTCTCATAAGCCATACCACTTGTTGAAATAAAATCATAACGGAGTGTCTGATAGCCAGGATCTAAAAATATCTGAGGCAGTTTTTCAATACCTAATTTTGCACCATAATGATAATACATTTGCTTAAGACCAAATAGATGCCTTTCAATTCCTTGACCATTTTGACATTCTTTTATCCGACTTGAATGCGCTTCACTTGCCGCTTGCATCAGAATATAAAGTTCTTCTTCATCATATATGCCTTCTTCAATCGCTTTAATTAGATTAAGCTTTTCCATACTTGTAGAGCGTGCTGATTCTGTACGACCTTCATAAAAGTTTGCAACTGAGACAGGTTCATAAACACTTTTCAACTCTCCAAATGTACGATATTGTGCAAGTTGTAAGGCCATATGGAAAAATGCATCTGGACTTATCTTCATTTTCTTAATTCGTTCTGCACCAAAATCATTAAAGTTATGAGGCAAAAGTGCAAATTGATTTTTTCGGTTAAATTGTTCTTGCTCGAATTTAGATAGCTTCTCCAAAATAGCTCCAGACAAGTCCCAAGTCATTTTTTGGGCTGTTATTTCCCAGGAAATAACACCTACTTGAGACAAGTCTGATAACAGACCTTCACTAAGATGTTTTATCACTGGAGCTACAGATGTACCATCAATAGCTGAATGTTCCATATTAAAACCTAATGAACCATTTTTGGTGATAATTATTTGCATCGTTTTATCAAAATACTTATTATTTCCATTTAACATCAAATTTTTAATTGCCATTTTTTGATTGTCGCTCTCTTCATCAATCGATAGGACGACAAGCGCATCTGCAATTACTTGCAATGTAGCTTTGTTTTCTGATGATTTCTTTAATTCAGTGTAGACTTCAGCCGCTTCATTTCGATTTGCTGTTGTAAATACACCTACATTTACTCCTTCTATTAGCTCATTTGAAATAGCTGCTTCAATTGCATTTGTAATGGCTGTACTGTGATAAATATCACCTTCATCATTAGTAACTGGTACTTTATATATATTATTTTTATACAAAAGAACAATATGATTATTTTTCTTGTCAAAATCTGCAACATAAAAGGCGTCTCTATTTAATTTCGGTATGCGAACAGATCTAAACAGTTTATTCAATTGACTCAAATCTGGAAAAGTTTCTTCTTTAGATAGGATACCTTGTTGTTGATTAATTATTTTATGATATAACTGCGCAATAAGAAAACTAACTTCTCCAGCTGTTTTCATCATTGTTTGATTAGATTTATTTAAGTTTTCTTTTAACAAGACGTTAAAATTCATACTAGAGGGTAAAGGAACTCGATGTGTTAAATAAGATTCTTCCCAAAAAGGCGTTAACCAACTTCCCTCTTGATTTTGATTCCATTTATTTAGTTTATTTTGAAGTTTTTCAGCAACACCATCTTCTTTGAAAAATTCATTTGTAACAGTTACTGTTGTTTGCAGTTGTTCGCTATTTAGTAAAGGTAAAACCCATTCGATTAGTTTAGTTTTTGTACTATTTAATGATGGGATAGGCAGTCTAGGTAAGGTTAAATTTTCTTGAGATACATATTCTTTATTAATAATCATCTTCCTCTCTCTTTTAAAAGATTTTTTATTATTCGCAAATAAAATAGTTCTCTTGTGTGTTTCTGCAAGAGATTCATGAATAGATGAGACATTTATCCATCAAAAAAACGCCATACAAACTGACGTTATTAATTAATTTTTAAATATTTAGTTTAATATCTGTTTAGACAGAAATTTGAATGAATTCATAATTAAATTTGAGGGTAATGGAATTGAAGTTTAATTTGAGGTAATAAGTAAATATACTTCTCCTTAGATAAGGCAAATTCATATTTAGCTATTTAACATCTTTATAAACACCTTTTCCTAAAAAATATTTGTATATAATTGACAGCTTATGCATTATACTACATTCTCAATATATTTGCACACTAAAAATCATTAATTGTAAATTTAATTACAGATTTTATTGTAAAACAGTTAAATCATGCAAGAATTAATTGTTTCAGATATAATTGTAAGATATTAATGAGTAA
>CALZEK010000145.1 GCA_945639745.1 uncultured Bacillaceae bacterium | reverse complement strand
GCATTACTTCAATGGGACAAGTTGAACCTGCCATAATACCAGTCCTTAAAGACGATAAATCATATTTTTTGAAATTAGGATGATTTAATTCAGCAATAAACATTGTCGGAACACCATGAAGAGCTGTACACTTTTCTTTTGAGACCGCTTTTAACACTGTTTCAGCATTAAATTGTTCAACAATAACCATTGTAGCAGCACTTGTTACTGCTGTTAGTATACCTAAAACACAGCCAAATGTATGAAAGAATGGAACTGGAATACATAAGCGATCTTTTTCAGATAATTTCATTCGTTTACCAATTTGATTAGCATTATTTAATATATTGTGATGTGATAACATAACGCCTTTTGGAAATCCTGTCGTACCTGAAGTATACTGCATATTTATTACATCATCCCAATGCAGATTACTTTTAGCTTGCTTTAACGTTTGATCACTGATTTCTTCGTTTTTTTCCATTAATTCATTCCAAGTAAATGCGAAGCTAGGTACATCATCTCCAAGCATAATTACCTGATCTAAATACGGTAGTTTTACAGAATCAATAAATTCTTTGTTACTGCCTACAATATTAGGACAAACGTCGGTTAATACTTTAATATAGGATGTATTTTTAAACTTTGTATCCATAACTAAGACTTTTGCATTAGATTGCTTAAGTAGGTATTCTAATTCCGTCGTTTGATAGTTTGTATTAACTGTGACTAATACAGCACCAATTTTTGCTGTTGCAAATTGAGTGACGAGCCATTCGAATTTATTATCAGACCACATTGCAACATGGTCACCTTTTTTAACTTCTAATGAAAGAAATGATTTAGCTGCTTGATCAACTATTTTATTAAACTCGCGATAAGATACTCTAAAATTATGTTCTGGATAAACTATTGCTTCTTGATTTGGATAATCATTTGCTTGTTCTTCAAGCAAATCACCTAATGTTAATTCTAATAATGGCATATTAACAAACCTCCAATTAATTTAACATCCTAACTGACGAGCAATAACCATACGTTGAATTTCTGAAGTTCCTTCTCCTATTTCAAGTAATTTTGCATCACGTAAAAAGCGCTCAACTTCATATTCTCTCATATAACCATATCCACCATGAATTTGAATTGCTTGATTTGCAGATCTTGTTGCTGTTTCTGTTGCAAATAATTTTGCATAAGCCGCTTCTTTAGTAAATGATTTTTGATTATCTTTTAACCATGCAGCTTTGTATACCATGTTTCTAGCAAGTTCAACTTCCATTGCCATATCAGCTAATTTAAACTGAATCGCTTGAAATCTTGAAATTGACTCACCAAATTGAGTTCTTTCTTTTGCATATGCTAATGATCTATCAAGTGACGCTTGTGCAATTCCGACTCCAAGTGCCGCAATTGAAATACGTCCACCATCTAATGTCGATAAAAATTGTTTAAAACCAGCTTCACTATCCCCAAGTAATGCGTCTTTAGGTACAACAACGTCTTCTAAAACAATTTGTGTTGTGTCTGACCCTCTAACACCCATCTTGTCATAATCACTCGTTATTGTAAGCCCTTTCAAATCTGTAGGTACAATAAACGCCGAGATAATGTTTTTACCACGTGAATCTTTTCCTGTTACAGCAGTTACAATTAATGTATTTGAAAAGCTTGCATTTGTAATGTATATTTTTTCTCCATTAATAACATATTCATCATTTTTAAGAACTGCAGTTGTTTGAGTACCCCCAGCATCAGATCCAGCATTAGGTTCAGTTAAACCAAAAGCACCTAAAGTTTTACCTGTAGCAATCGGTACCAAATACTCTTGCTTTTGTTCTTCTGTTCCAAAATTATAAATTGGACTAGCTCCTAAAGATACGTTAGCAGCATAACTCAGACCCGTACTTCCACATGCTTTACCTACTTCTTCTACTGCTATAGCATATGATATCGTATCAGAACCAGATCCACCATACTCCTCAGAAAAAGGAATGCCCATTAAACCTAATTTACCCATTTCTTTAAATGTCTCTATCGGGAATCTTGCATTAACGTCAATATCAATCGCTTTTGGACTAATTACGTTTGTTGCAAATTCTCTTACCATATTTCGTGTCATAATTTGCTCTTCTGTTAATTGAAAATCCATTATAAAATTCCTCCTTAAAATCGTTATCAGACCAGTTGGTCTGTTAGAGCTTATGTGAAGTATAGTATTTTTCTGAATGATAGTCAAATACTTTTTTATGAAGCTACTTATTTGATTAGAACAGAACGAAGAATTAAATCAATATAAATATCACTTATTTCTTTAATTGATTTTTCGCCTTTTGGATCATACCACTTGTAAATCCAATTTACCATACCTAAGATTGCCATTGTAGTTATTTCTATATCTAATTCTTTTCTAAACTCTTTTTCTTTAATGCCTTCTTGTAAAGTATTAATAATGATGTACTTAAATTCATTTCTTTTTTCTTTGATAATAACTTCATACTTATCATCTAAAAAAAATGCTTCTTGATAAAAAACTGAAAGATGCGCTTTATATAAATCAAATACTTTTACAAATTCATCAATAATTTTAATCAATCGATTTGTTGGTATATCTTCTAAAGCATTTGCAGATTTTGCTTTACTTAAAGCATGAGTAATAAATAAATCATGAATTACAAACAACACTTCATTTTTAGAAGAGAAATAATAGTAAAATCCTCCTTTAGATGTCTGTGCCGCATCAACAATTCTATTAACTGATACAGCATGATATCCTTCTTTTTCAAATAATTCTAAAGACGTTTGGATAATTTTCTCTCTTAAATCCATAATAAATCGTCCTTTCAAAATGCATTATATTGTTACATCATATTAAACAAATAAGAGCTTGTAAACAATTTATTTTGTTTACAAGCTCTTTTTGAAGTTATTCTTTATCTGGAAATGGTTTTAAGTAAGTTTCTTTTAACCACGTTTGATTCACTTCACCATCAATATCAGAATCAATAATAAATGACCCATTACTAATTCTTTCACTTAGTGGAAAATCATAAGGTGAAAACGATTTTTTAACATTTCTAATCGTATTAAACACTAAATTATCTTCTTGCTCAACAATAAATAAACCTTTAATATAATGTGGTCTTGCTTTTAATTCTCTTAGCATCATTAAACCTCGTCTTGCCCTTGGAGAAACTTCAAATAAATTAAGTTTCATTCGTTTACATGCACCACGTTGTGTAATAATAGCTATTTCTTGATTACTCTTTTTATCGAGTACATGACCACCAACCATTGTTTCATTATCCTTTAATTGTAAACCAATAACACCTAAAGCTTTTTGTCCTACTGGCGTTATTTCATCTTCATCAATCAGTAAACCGTATCCTACATCTGAACCTAAGAAAATGTGACTATTTCCCTGACTTTGAGAAACATTAATTAATTCATCATTTTTTCTCAGGTTTAGCGCAACTAAACTACGTGAATAGCGTGGTGAATTATATAGATTTAATTCACTTTTCTTAATCATTCCTTGTTTAGTAAAGAATATTAAATAAGTATCCCTTGTAAATTCTCTAACAGGAATTGCTTCAATTATATATTCATCATTTTCTAAATTAGTTATATTTGACATGTGCTGTCCCGGATCACGCCATCTTATATCTGCCAACTCATGAACCGGTATATTGACATACTTACCTTTATTAGTAAATATTAAAATATTATCTGTTGTATTCATTTCAATCGTTTTAACAAGATAATCTCGTTCTTTTAGAGGTAATCCCTCACCATTTGAAGCTGAATACGATCTAATACTTGTACGCTTTAAATAGCCGTCTTTAGAAACAGACACAACCACTTCTTCGCTTGCAACAGTCACTTCAATATCTATCTTGATTTCTTCTATTTCATCTTCTATTTCAGTTTTTCTATCAGAATTATATTCTTTTTTGACAGCTTTTAATTCTTTTTTTATTTTTGATAGTAAAACTTTTTCATTTGAAAGAATATTTTCAAGTCCTGTAATTTCTTTTGTTAATGTCTCTTGCTCTTTAGTTAATAATGTTATATCAGTATTTGTTAAACGATATAATTGTAAAGCTAATATTGCTTCAGCTTGTGGATCACTAAAGTCATAATGCTGCATAATTTTTTCTTTAGCATCTTTTTTATTTGCTGAAGTTCTAATCGTTTGAATCAATTCATCTAAAATAGAA
>CALZEK010000144.1 GCA_945639745.1 uncultured Bacillaceae bacterium | reverse complement strand
AAAGCGATAAATCAAGACTTATGGATAGAACACTCTTCTTTTAAAAATGTTTTTTCATTAATCGCAGCAGTTCCAATAATCACGCGGTCAACACCTTGTTTAATATAGCTATCAATGGTTTCAATAGAACGAATTCCACCACCGACTTGAACAGGAATATTTACAGCTTTAGCCATCTGTTCGATGACTGTTTTATTAACTGACTCACCGGATTTCGCTCCGTTTAAATCTACGATGTGAATGAAGTCTGCACCTTTGGCTTCCCATTCTTTAGCCATTTCAATAGGTGAATCACTATAAATAACTTCTTGATTATAATCACCTTGAATGAGTCTGACACACTTACCATCTAATACATCTATTGCTGGAAAAATAATCATTATATTCGCTCCTTTTATAGGAGTCCCTTAGTCGAAGGAACTCCTTTTACTCGTGGATTTTTCATACTAGCTGCATCTAGTGCTCGACCAAAAGCTTTGAAGATAGCTTCTATCATATGGTGGGTATTCTTGCCATAAGGAACATTTATATGGAGTGTTACGCCAGCATGATTAGTAAAGCCATGGAAAAACTCTTCAATTAATTCAGTATCGAATGAGCCTACTTTATCTTTTAATCCTTCAACATTATAAACTAAAAATGGACGTCCACTTATATCGATATCAACAGTTGCTTTTGTTTCATCCATTGGAACAGTAAAAGAAGCATAGCGTGTAATTCCTTCTTTAGTTCCAATTGCTTCTTTAAAAGCTTGCCCAAGAGCAATGCCGATATCTTCTGTAGAGTGATGGTAGTCGACTTCGATATCTCCATCACAATCAACAGTTAAATCAAATAAACCATGTTTAGAAAAAAGAGTTAACATATGATCTAAAAAACCAATTTTAGTTTTTGTATTAACCTCTCCTCTTCCATCAATCGCAAAATCTAATTTAATTTTTGTTTCAGCAGTATTTCGTTCAACCTGATGTTGTCTCATTAAGAATCACCTTTCTTTTGTCTAAGTTTTATTGAATTAGCATGTCCGGTTAATCCTTCCATTGTCGCAATTTCAATAATTTCATTTGATGCTTCATTTAAAGCCGCTTCAGAGTAACGAATCACACTCGATTTTTTAGTGAAATCATAAACCCCTAAGGGAGATGCAAACTTAGCAGTTCCACTCGTTGGAAGCGTATGATTTGGTCCGGCAAAATAATCACCTAAAGGTTCTGGAGAATGATTACCAATGAAAATTGCACCTGCGTGTTTAATATGTGGTAAAGCTTCTGTTGCATTATTGAACATTAATTGTAAATGTTCAGGTGCTATTTCATTCACTAATTCAAATGCTTTAGCTAATGTGTCAACAACAATAATAACACCATGATTATCAATAGAAGCTTGGGCAATATTAACACGATCAAGTTCTTTGAGTTGTGAAATCACTTCTTTTTTTATCTCATCAGCAAGAGATTGTTGTGTCGTAATACAAATTGCTCTGGCCGCTTCATCATGTTCAGCTTGGGAAAGCAAATCAGCAGCAATATATTTAGGAGGAGCTGTTTCATCTGCGACCACACAAATTTCACTTGGTCCAGCAATCATGTCAATAGCAACGTCACCATATACCCATTTTTTCGCTCGAGCAACAAACTTATTTCCAGGACCAACAATTTTATCTACTTTAACGACAGATTCTGTTCCATAAGCATAAGCAGCAACAGCTTGCGCGCCACCGATTTTATAAATTTTATCCACACCAGCAAGTGATGCAGCGTAAAGGATGTGTGGATTGATCGAACCATCAGCTTGTGGCGGTGTGGTCATATAAATTTCAGAAACACCAGCAATTTTAGCTGGTATTACATTCATTAATACAGTTGAAGGATAGGCAGCTTTACCTCCGGGAACATAAACACCCACTCGATCGAGTGCAGTAACTTGTTGACCAAGCATAATGCCATTAGGTTTATTATAATACCAAGATTGTTCAACTTGTTTTGCATGAAATTCATTAATGTTTTCAGCAGCTTGTTGCATCGCTTGTTTGAATTTTTCTGAAACAGTTTGAATGGCTAAATCAATTTCAGTTTGACTGACAATAAGTGAATCTAAATCTACTTTATCAAATTGCTTAGCGTAATCGTAAACAGCTGAATCGCCATTTCTTCTTACATTTTCAATAATATCTAAAACTAATTCGTCTGTTTTAAGGTCGAATGATTCAGAGTAGTTTTTCAAAGATGCCAGATAATTATCATAATTAGTTATTTTCACTTAATTCACTCCACAACGTTTTTGAGTTTAGTAATAAAATCTTGAATCTCTTTAGTTTTAGTTGCGAAACTAGCTTTATTCACAACAAGTCGTGTACTAATATCTGTGATTTCATCTAAAATAGTTAACCCGTTTTCTTTAATCGTCGTTCCTGTTTCTACAATATCAACAATTGCGTCAGCCATATCGATTAAAGGCGCAAGCTCTACAGAACCATTTAATTTTATTGTTTCAACATTGACTTCTTTTTCTTTGAAGAAATCTTCAGTTACTCGTGTATATTTGGAAGCAACTTTTAATGAATCGCCCTTTTCAATAGGTTGATCATTTAAACTAGCGACAACGAATTTACAAATTCCCAGTTTTAAATCGAGTAATTCATAAAGATCAGCGTCCGCCTCTAAAATATTATCTTTTCCTACAATACCAATATCAGCAGCACCTTGTTCAACATAGGTTGTCACATCAATTGCTTTAACGTTAATCATTTTGACTTTTTTATCAGCACTATAAAAAACGAGTTTACGACTTTTTGAATCAAAATCCGGAAAAGTAATTCCAGCTTGATTGAGTAGTGATAATGAATCTTTTGCAGTACGTCCTTTTGCCATAGCTAAAGTAATTTGAGTCACTATATTCTCTCCTCTGTTTCAGTTAACAAATTGATGATTTCAGTATAATCTTTAAATGATTGTTCATAATCAGCAATCGTAATAATTTGTTTGCTGTCTGTTAAGCTAATAATGCTTTTAGTTGGTTCATGTATGTCATCTGCTTGAGTAATAGGATACATCAGAATTCTTAATTTATTGTTACGTAAATCATTAGCTAATTTAAAAGATTTACTTTGTTCGGATGGTTGATAATAGATAATTGAATCCACACAATGGTGTTGTTTTAAGCTGTTTTTTGGTGTGCTTTGTAAAAGCATTTCTGTATTAAATGCAAAGCCACTTGCGGGAATTCGTGCTAAGAAATGATCCGCTAATTGATCATATCTTCCACCCATTAATACCGGACGTGAAACATTTTCAGTAAACCCTTGGAAAATCATATCTGAATAATAATCCATGTAGTTGATTAACCCTAAATCAATCACCACGTGCTTTTCAATATTATATGCTATTAAATGATTCATAATTTCAGTTAAATTATCTAATTTACTAATCATTATATCAGATAAAGGTAAGGTTTTAGCTCGATTTATGACATCTTTAGATTCACCATATAAAAATGGAATTTCTTCAGCAATTATTTTTAAGTCATTAGCTACATTTAAATTTTCTAAAAATGGTGAAATACCTGTGACATTCTTAGCTTGAATAAGTTTTTTTAATTCATTTGTATTAAACTCATCTAATTTTAATTCATCAGCTAAAGCTTGAAAAAATCCTGCATGACCAAGTTCTATTTTAAAGTTATTAATATTTAAGTCATTAAAACTATGAATAGCTAATGCGATGATTTCTGCATCTGCTTCAGAAGAAGCGTTACCGAAATATTCAACACCTGCTTGAGTACTTTTTCCATCTTCAGCTTGTTCGTTATTTTGTCTGAATATATCAGCAACATAAAAGAATCTTAAGTCGTCTTTTAAATGCGTGTTTACTGCAGCAATTTCTTTGGTTATTGGAATTGTTACATCCGGTCTTAAAACAAGAACTTGGCCGTTATTATCAATTGTTTTAATCATTTCTTGTTTATTAACAGTCCCGTTTAATTGTGCATATAAGTCATAGCGTTCAAAAGAATTTGTGTTTATTTCATCATAACCATAAGATGAAAAGCGTTTTTTTAATTTAATGATGAGTTGTTGTTTTTCATAAACAGCGTTAATATTTATAATCGGTTTAGTTTGTGTGTTATGATATAATGGCATTTGAAAAAATGCTCCTTTCAATACAATTATCACTTCATCGCTTTACTTGGTTGAAGTAAATGTTAAATCTAGTTTAATCCTTATAA
>CALZEK010000143.1 GCA_945639745.1 uncultured Bacillaceae bacterium | reverse complement strand
TGCTTATTTTTTTATGCATTCTTTTTCATTTGTTTACTACGTAATTGACCACATGCTGCATCAATATCGACACCTTGTTCAAGTCTCACACCACAATTTATTCCTTTATCCTGTAAAATTTGATAGAATGTCTGGATATCTTCTGATGTACTACGCTCATATTGGATATGTTCATCAACTGGATTATAAGGAATTAAATTAACATAAGCTAAATGACGGAATTTATGCAATAATTTTGCTAACTCACGTGCTTCCTTTGGATGATCATTGATATCTTTTAATAAAATGTATTCAAACGTTATTCTACGATTCTTTTGTTGCAAGTAATAGTCAACTGATTTCATTAATTTTTCAATTGGAAACGCACGATTAATTTTCATAACTTGCGTTCTTAATTCATCATTTGGTGCGTGTAATGATATCGCTAAGTTAATTTGTAAGTCTAAATCTGCAAATTCATAAATTTTATGTGCAAGTCCACTTGTCGAGACAGTTATATGACGTGCACCAATTGAAAGACCTGATTGATTATTAACAACATATAAGAAGTCCACCAAATTATTATAATTATCAAATGGCTCTCCAATTCCCATTACTACAATATGACTGACACGTTCTTCTTTATTTCTTGAATCTAAATGCTTTTGAACATTCATAATCTGTTCAACAATTTCACCTGCTGTTAAGTCACGACTTTTAGCAAGTAACCCACTTGCACAGAAGGTACAACCGATGTTACAACCGACTTGTGTTGTTACACATACAGATAAGCCATAATCAAATCGCATTAAAACTGTTTCTATCAAATTACCATCATGTAATTTGAATAAAAACTTAATTGTTCCATCTTCTGATTCTTGCATTAATTCAACATCCATCGTATTAATTGCAAAGTTTTCTTCTAATAAATCAATTGTTGATTGATTAAGATTTTTCATTTCTGAAAAGTTATTAATTCTTTTTTTATATAACCAGTCCCATACTTGATTAGCACGGAATCTTTGTTCACCATGTTCTACTAAGTAATTTGTTAATTTTTCATGTGTTAAATCATAAACCGACTGTTTCACTTTCTACCCCTCATTTATCCGCAATTTTATACCTCTATCAAACTTAACACATCTCACACTAATTGTTAATAATTAAATCTTATATTACCTATAATGTAATAATGTTATAAACTTATAGTTAGACCTTTTTCTTTCGACACCGTATCATTTAAACTATAAATAATTTATTATTAAAAGGAGTTGTTTTTATGTTTCATGACAAAATGAAGACTTATCGTGGTATTCCATTCTCTGTACTTGACTTAGCGCCAGTACTTGAAGGTGAAGAACCAAAAGATTCATTTGATAATAGTATAAAATTAGCGCAAGCTGTAGAAAAATTTGGATATAATCGTTATTGGTTAGCGGAACATCATAATATGCCAGGTATCGCTAGTTCGGCAACTTCTTTATTAATCGGTCATATTGCTCAACATACCGAATCAATGCGTGTCGGTGCAGGGGGTGTCATGCTGCCAAATCATGCGGCACTCGTTATCGCTGAACAATTCGGAACACTTGAATCACTTTTTCCAAACAGAATTGATCTTGGCTTAGGACGTGCACCTGGAACAGATCAAGCAACCGCATTTGCATTAAGACGTACACTCAATCAACATGTTGAGGATTTTCCAAATCAAGTTTTAGAGTTAGAGAATTATTTTTCTGATCATCCTAAAGGACATGTTGAAGCTGTTCCTGGCAGAGGATTACATGTTCCAATTTGGCTTCTTGGTTCAAGTGATTACAGTGCAAGACTAGCCGCTGAAAAAGGATTACCATTTTCATTTGCAAGTCACTTTGCCCCACAATTTATGCTAGAAGCTTTAAAAATTTATCATGATAACTTTAAACCATCTGAAGTATTAGATAAACCACATGTGATGTTAGGTATTAATATTATTACTGCAGATAGTAATGAAGAAGCTAAATTTATTGCTACTTCTCAACAGCAACAAGTGGTTCATTTACGTCGAAATCAACCAACTAAACTACAACCACCTGTCGAAGACTTAAGCTCAATCATTAGTAGTACTGAATTAATGACGGTCGAAAATATGTCGAAAACCAGTACAACTATTGTTGGTGATAGTAAGCTTGTTAAAGAAAAAGTAGATGCTTTACTTGAATTAACAAAAGCTGATGAGCTTATCATTAACTCTCAGATATTTGATATCGATTCACGTATTCATTCATATAAACTAACTGCTAACCTATTCGATAATTAAAAGGAGTGAGTGGCTTTTCGCCTCAATAATAATGAAGCATAATAAAACTGTTTATCCGATACTTTTTATTATTAGTGCAGCACATTTATTAAATGATACATTACAGGCCGTTATTCCTGCTATGTTTCCTATTTTAGAAAAGTCACTTGATCTTTCTTTTACCCAACTCGGACTCATTGCTTTTACCTTAAACATGATTGCGTCCGTTATGCAACCCGTTATTGGAAGATATACTGATTCACACCCAAAACCTTACGCCTTACCCATCGGGCTAACTAGTAGCATGATCGGTATGTTGGCCCTTGCGTTTGCTCCAAACTTTGGAGCAATTTTATTAAGCGTTGTCTTTATCGCATTTGGCTCAGCTACTTTTCATCCCGAAGGTGCGCGAGTAGCCTATCTAGCTGCTGGGGATAAACGTGGACTTGCACAATCAATTTTTCAAGTAGGTGGTAATACAGGACAAGCCTTAGCTCCTTTGATTACAGCTTTAATTCTTGTTCCATTAGGTCAATTTGGAGCGATTTGGTTTACCTTAGTCGCTGCCTTAGCAGTTATTTTCTTAATTTATATTGCAAAATGGTATCAACAGGAATTGAGTATTAAAAGTAACCATCAGCAAGATACTATCCCTAAAAAATATAATAGTGATGTATCAAAAGCGATTAAATATGCTTTGTTTTTGCTTATTTTCTTAGTCTTCGCGCGTTCTTGGTATCAAGGTGCGATTGGCAACTTTTACGCATTTTACGCTATAGATACATATGGGATTTCAATTTCACGTGCACAAATATTCATTTTCACCTTTTTAATTTTAGGTGCTATTGGCACATTCATTGGTGGTCCACTTGCTGATAAATATGGAAAAAAAGCAATTATCTTTGTTTCTTTAGTAGGACCTGCACCTCTAGCAATCGCTTTACCCTTTGTATCAGAAACTTTTGCTTTAATCATGCTTGGCTTAATTGGCCTCCTACTTATGCTCAGTTTTTCAGTAACAGTTGTTTACGCTCAAGAACTTATACCAGGAAAAATTGGGACAATGTCTGGATTAATAGTCGGACTTAGTTTTGGATTAGGCGCAATTGGTGCTGTTGTGCTTGGTGTTTTAATTGATTATATTGGTTTATTACCAACAATGATTTTAACATCTTTTTTACCGTTAATTGGCCTTTTTGCTATAAAATTACCAAAAGATGAAAAAGTGCGCGAATGGCATGCTTAAATAAAGAATAGCGTATCTAACACTAGTTTTTTTTTACTTTTTTTGTTAATCTTAAAGAAGAGACAACTGTATTAAACTTTATTTTAAGTAATGAGCATCTACCGAAAACGGAGGTTATAGTATGAGAAATCTAGTTATACTAGGTGGGGGATACGGTGGGATAAAAGTACTTACTGGCCTACTTGGTTCGGCATTACCTGATGATTTACAGATTATAGTTATTGATAAAAATCCATATCATTCATACAAAACAGAATTTCACACAATTGTCGCTGGCACTGCAGCTGAAGTGGATGTAAGAGCAGACTTTCCAGTTCATGATCAAGTAAAATATGAATTTGGTAAAGTTAAAGGAATTGATTTAGAAAATGAACGTATCACTTTCCAAGATAGCAGTCGCGTTGTTGCTTATGATTATTTAGTTATTTCAGTCGGATGTGAAGATACTTATCATGGTATCGAAGGTGCTAAAGAATTCACTGAGAGCGTTCAATCCTTTTCTAATGCTCGCTACGCAGGACTTGCTGTTGGTAACGCTAAAGCCTATGGTAAAATTTCAGTTGTAGGAGCAGGACTTAGCGGGATTGAAGCAGCTTCAGAAATCAGAGAAAGCCGTCCTGATTTAAATATTCGCTTACTTGATCGCGGCGGTTCAGTCTTGAAAGCTTTTGACCCGAAAATCCAAGCTCACGTTTCTGATTGGTTTGTAAAAAATGATGTAGAAGTCTTACATCACGCTAATGTAGAATACGTAGAAAAAGATGGC
>CALZEK010000142.1 GCA_945639745.1 uncultured Bacillaceae bacterium | reverse complement strand
AATGATTAAGCCATTTTATTTTTCATTTATCACTCTTTAGTAAGTATACTATAAAAGTCTCTTAGAAAAGGCAAATTCTATTATATTTTCTTTATTTTTTTTAACTTGTAACACATATGACAAAAACAGCAACTTGTGACATAATTAACCCTATAATGTATCCGCTTTCTTGAGGAGGTTAAATAATGAATACTATTAAAAATCAACATTGGCTTAAAAAAACTTTATTAATTCTCGGCTTTATTTTAATTCTTTTAATTATTGCTAGTAGTTTATTTTTTAATCAGTTTAGTAAAAAACAAGTGCCGAATCATTCTGGTGAGATTAATTTAGCCGTCACTGACGATGTCCAAGTAGTCACAGATGATAAAGGCGTGCCACACATTAAAGCGACAAATGACTCTGATTTATTTTACGCACAAGGCTATGTTCAAGCACGTGAGCGCCTCTTTCAAATGGATTTAGCTCGAAGACAAGCTTCTGGGTCTTTAAGTGAATTGGTTGGCAGTCAAGCGATAGATAATGATAAATATTTTCGCACACTGGGCCTTAGGCGAGCAGCTGAAAAATCATTAGCTATCTATCCTAAACAAGCAAAAGAAGTATTAGATTCATTTACAGCCGGTGTGAATGCTTTTATTCAAGAAGCAACTGATAATAATAACTTACCTTTAGAATACGCACTCCTGGGTGCAAAGCCTGAAAACTGGTCACAAATCGACTCCTTAACGATTGGTAAATATATGGCTTTTGATTTAGGCGGCCACTGGGAACGCCAAGCTTTTAATTATTATCTGATGCAGACCTTTGAAGAATCTAAAGCAAAAGAACTTCTTCCAAGCTACCCTAAAAATGGTTCGACAGTTATTCAACCTGGAGAAATTAACATCGCAAGCGCGTTTGAAGATGTCATTATTCCTGACCCTTTTAATGGTAGTAATAACTGGGTGATCAGTGGGGATAAAACTGCTTCAGGAAAGCCATTACTTGCTGATGATCCGCATTTAGGACTTTCTACACCTTCCATTTGGTATGAAATGAGTTTGGAATCAGCTGAGATAAATGTAGCAGGTGTTATTTTTGCAGGAATCCCTGGCATTATTTTAGGACATAATGAAAAAATAGCTTGGGGTGTGACAAATACGGGTCCTGATGTGCAACAATTATTTATTGAAAAACAAAATCCAGATAATGAAACTGAATTTTTATTCGATGATAACTGGGAAAAAGCAAAAGTTATTTCTGAGCCAATAAAAGTTAAAGGTGGAAAAACAATTGATTATGAAGTAACCGAAACAAGACATGGACCGATTATTTCCGACTTTAGTAAAGATACAAATGCCGAGCAACTTTTCTCACTTAAATGGACAGCACTCGAAGCGACGACTGAACTCCTTGCCATCTTAGAATTAAATAAAGCAAGCAACTGGGAAGAATTTGAACAGGGACTTGAACATTTTTTAGTACCTGCTCAAAATTTCGTTTTTATGGATGACACTGGCATGATTGCTTATAAAGCAAATGGTAAAATACCGATTTATCAAGACCCATCAGACGCTCTCCTCCCTCTTCCTGGCTGGGATAAGAACTATGAATTAAACAATTATATTCCTTTTGATGAATTACCAAAAGTAATTAATCCAGATAAAGGATATATTGCAACTGCTAATAATAAAATAGTCTCTGATGACTATCCTTATCATTTAAGTAATGTTTGGGCCCAACCTTATCGTTTTGACCGCATTACTGAAGTTCTAGAAGCAAATGACAATTTAACGCTTGAAGATATGAAAGATTTACAAATGGACACAATTAATTTACGCGCTAGAGAGTTTATTCCTTTATTTACCGAATCCATTGAAAAAGATAAACTTAGCAAAAGCGCACAAACAGCGCTTAAGCATTTAAATAATTGGAATTTTGATGATCATGTGTCACGTCATGAACCCCTTATCTTTGATGCCTGGCTAACAAGGATTGAAAGTGATTTATATCAAGATATTCCAAAAGAAATAGATACATTATTTTCTAATAAAGCCCAAACAACAGATGCGCTTTTAAGAATGGGTGATCAATCTATTTGGATTAATCAACAAGATGAATTTAGTAGATTTCTTGCCAACACTTTAAATCAAACGATTGAAGAATTAGAAAAAAAATATGGAACAAATCAAACATTATGGCAATGGGGAGAGTTTCATAAAGTAGCTTTTTCGCATCCACTTGCAAGTGCTAACTTTATAACACATAAACTCTTTAATCGACATCGACCTGAAGCTGTTGGTGGTAGTGGTGTTACTGTTATGGCAGCAAGACATACTGATTCAGGAATTGTTAATCACGGTGCATCATGGCGCTTTGTAATTGATGGAGCTGACTTTACAAAAGGACATCACATAGTTGGTCCCGGACAATCTGGCCATTTTAGAAGTAAGTGGTATAGTGATCAATTTATTGATTGGACAGAAGGTCGTTATCACGAAACAAGCTTAAGAGATGTTTTAGGAGACACTTATTTAATTAGACCTGAATAATAAACCAATGAGCAGATGCCTACTTAAGGTATCTGCTAAATATTTTCTGGTAAATTAATAGTATCCAGGGTGCTCATCATGTAAGATATACAAGAGTGATTTATTATATAAATGAGGTGTAAATTTGGTACAAGCAAATACAGGTAAGTTTTTAATTATTTTTGCTAATGTCTTAATTACGACAGTTAGTTTAGGCTTTGCTTATGTTGCTTTTATTCTAGCTCGAATTAACGACACAATCGGAACAAGTGAATTCATTATTATGACTGCTTCTATTTTAACAGTCATGATCAGTTGGTTTATTGTCTTCCTTTATTTTAAAAAAGGAATTAAAAAACTACTCTTTTTCTTTTTCCTAGCAGGATTGATTAGTGTCGCGTTAATCTTTTTTGGTCAAGGTTTATCAACATTAATTCCTGGATTTCTTTATTTAACAGGGTCTTTACTTATTTATTTTTCAAAAAAAGATATTACCGACCAATCCCATGTCGTGCCACTTTATGATAACTGGAAACTAATCTTTATCTTTATTGCCAATATTTTAAATACATTTATTTGGGTATTTTTCTGCTATATTTTCTTACTTTTAATCGGGAATAGAGATCTAGTCGCTCAATTATTAAATACAAATTTCAACGAATCATTTACTGTCTTTTTAATTGTTTCAACATTAATTTTCATCATTTTAAATTGGATTATCTATTATACGATTAAATATAAAGACCTACAAAAGATCTATTTCTACTTTTTAATTGTTAGTATATTAAATATTTCAATTGGTATTTATAATATTGTTATCTTAAACGGCGGAAGCTTCCCACCACCAGAAGCACTGATTGGCTTCTTGATTCAAGCGCCTGTGTTCTTATTTTTATTCCCTGGCATTTTATATATTGTCGGCTTTACAATGCGAGAAAAAGAGATTGTTTACCCTGATAAACAACATAAATAATCTCTTGTTTTGGAGGCAAATAAATGGCAAAATTATTTTTTCACTATTCAACAATGTCTGCAGGTAAAAGTTTAGAAATTATCAAAGTTGCCTACAACTATGAAGTCCAAAATAAACAAGTACTCATCTTAACTTCTCAACTTGACAATCGCTATCAAGTAGGCAAAATCTGGAGCCGAACAGGCTTTGAAAAAGACGCTTCATTATTTAATCAAGCTACGAATTTAGTTAAGCTCGTCTCTAATTTAGCTGAAAAACCAAATTATATTTTAATCGATGAAGCACAATTCCTGACCAAAGAACAAGTCATTCAATTAACTGAAATAGTTGATACATATGGAATTACTGTTATGAGTTATGGATTAAAAAATGATTCATTTAATGAATTGTTTGAAGGCTCTAAGTATTTATTGATTTATGCTGATAATATCAAAGAATTAAAAACAGAATGTTGGTATTGTCATAAAAAAGCAATGATGAATTTAAGATTTAATGAACAAGGAAAACCTGTGTATTCAGGTAATCAAGTTGATATTGGTGGTAATGAAAAGTACTTACCTGTTTGTAGAAAATGTTATAAAGAAGTAACTGATTTCAAACAACCTAAATCAACTTAATAATTGAGTTGAGGTGCTTAAATGGATTATATTAGACCTAATGTATTGATTAATGATGTCGCCTTATCTGGTAAAATACGTTCAGAACTTAGCGTAAAAGAAATTTTACTTCGGGGATTTTTAGCTGGTGTTTTATTAAGTTATGCGACAATCCTTGCTTTTACTGCCGCAATTGAAACAGATATCAATTTTATAGGTGCACTCGTTTTCCCAGCAGGATTT
>CALZEK010000141.1 GCA_945639745.1 uncultured Bacillaceae bacterium | reverse complement strand
AAAAAGTTACGGCATGTCTGTTATTACATCTGTTGTAGCGCAAAATACACTTGGTGTTCAAGACCTACATCATCTTCCAATCTCAATCTTAGAAGCTCAGCTTAATTCTGTATTATCTGATATAGATGTTCACGCCTTTAAAACAGGTATGCTAGCTAATGTTGAGATGATGGATGTGATTAAACAAAATATTACAGATTTAAACGCTTTTTATGTACTTGATCCAGTTATGGTAGCAACAAGTGGTGATTCTTTAATTAACGAAGAAGCTCGAGACTATTTAAGAAATCATTTAGTTCCTCTTTCTTCACTCATCACACCAAATATCCCTGAAGCTGAATTTTTACTCAATACAAAAATAAAAACGACAGAAGATATGAAAACTGCTGCGATGGATATTGTAAATAAATTAGGGGCTAAAGCTGCTCTTGTTAAGGGCGGGCACCGAACAGGTGATGCAATTGATTACTTATATGACGGTGATGATATTCACATATTTTCAGAAAAGCGAATTGATACAAAAAACACGCATGGTACAGGATGTACATATGCTGCAGCAATCACTGCATATTTAAGTCATGGATTACCACTGCTTGATGCTGTTGAAAAGTCAAAACACTTTGTCACTCAAGCTATTAAAGCTTCTTTTGATTTAGGTAAAGGACATGGACCAACAAACCATTGGGCAATTAGAGAGGATAATCACTAGTATGAAACAATCTACTATTACCCTTGTTCGAACTCATAAACCTTTAATTCATCATCTAACAAATCAAGTTGTCATGAACTTCACTGCTAATGGATTACTCGCCTTTGGTGGATCACCAATTATGGCAAAGGAACCATTAGAAATGAAAAACATGGCAAATATTGTTGATGGTATGTTGATTAATATTGGCACGTTAACAGAAAATGATTTACAAGCTATGTTAATTGCAGGTAAAATAGCTAATCAGCGTAATATCCCAGTTGTTCTGGACCCTGTTGGTGTTGCAGCAACTGATTTCAGAAGAAAAGCTGTCAAACAATTATTAACTGATATTAAATTCACAGCTATAAAAGGAAATGCTGGTGAAATGGCTTTTTTAGTTGATATACCGTGGCAAACTAAAGGTGTTGAATCGATTGATGAAGACACTTCTAAACTAGCAACTATTGCTAATAAAGTTGCAATTAAATTTAACACAATTGCAGTCGTAACAGGTAAAACAGATGTCATTTCTAATGGTGACCGCTTCTTTGAAAATAATTCAGGTCATCATTATTTAACTCAAATTACCGGAGCAGGGTGTTTACTAGGTTCTTTAATTACAGCAAGTCTTGTTGTATCCAACGATCATCTTCAAGCAATTAATGATACAGTTTACTTCTATGGGTTGGCAGCCGAATATACAATGAGTCATCATACTGTTAATGGATCTGGTACTTTTATACCACATTTCATTGATACCTTGTCTTTAAATTTACATGAGGAGAATTAATCATGAATCCAAGTTTATTAAGAAAGTATTTTATTATGGGGAGTCAAAACTGTCACAAGGATCCTGAAGAGATTTTAATAGAAGCCATTGAAGCAGGCATAACCATCTTTCAATTTCGTGAAAAAGGACCTGGATCTTTAAAAGCTGAGGCTAAAATTAACTTAGGCAAAAAACTACGTCAAATATGTGCGACTAATAATATTCCTTTTATTATTAATGACGACAGTGATTTAGTCGACCTACTCGAAGTAGACGGTATTCATGTTGGTCAAAGCGATCAATCTGTTGAATTATTACGAAAAAAACATCCTGATTTATTAATTGGCTTATCTATTTCTACAGAGACTGAATTAAAACAAAGCAACTTAGACCTTGTAGATTACATTGGTGTTGGTCCTATTTATCCAACTAGATCAAAAGTTGATGCTAAAAAAGCAATTGGTACAGGATGGATTACACAACTTAAAAATAAGTATCCTGACTTACCAATAGTTGCTATTGGAGGAATCACAGAAAATAACGCTCTTCATGTTATGAAGGCAGGTGCTGATGGTGTCTCTGTGATATCTGCTATTACACAGTCCGATAACATTAAAAAAACTGTTAATAATCTTTAATTCATATTATTGAATAGAAGGTTGAGATAAAAGAACTATATTTTCCAAAGTGATCTTTATGATTAATTATTGATCATTCAAAAAACATGACTAGTTATATCTCAGCCTCTTTTATTTTTTAAAAATAATCTAGTAAATAAGGAGCCTTAGGATTTATGATTGAACTTAATCTAGCTAATTCAATTTCATCTCCTTGAATTTTATTTAAATATTTTAATTCATTAATGTTTTTATAACCCATTAATAGTGCGGTTAAATCACCTATATTTATTTCAAGATAATTTTCAGTGTATGGTTCATTACTTTTAGTTATTTCTCTAGCTGTCATTTTGTAAAACCCACTGTTTTCAGTTAGCAATTCATCGTTTATGAATATCTCTATACATGTTTCATTGTTTATAAAAAATGGATATTTGCTTAAAAAGGCTTGCAAATCGACAATTCTTGCCATGAAATAAGGCTGTTTTTCTTGAGTAAAGATTGGATCGTCTAGAATATAACTAAGTGTATTCTTTTCATATGTAGACATTTTAACGTCTTTAATTGTTGCATAATGTTTTAAAATAAAATGATAAAGCGATTCAAGATAAACTTGATTTGTATATGCCATTTCAATAATTTCAAACTGCTTGTTTTTAAGCTTATAAATCAGATAGGCTTGTGGAATATCCCCTTCATCTTTAATAATAATTTTTTCTGCCTGATGATCTGTTAAAACTCTTTGCTCCCACCATTTTTCATCCCTTTTCAGACCTCCATTAAAATGACTAATAAATATTTCATACACTCGATTTAAATCTGTTATTTGTATGCCATCGCGCTGAACATATCCTGTTTTTTTCCATGATTGTTTTAATTTCTCAACTGGAATTAAATAATCTATTTTGTCTGTAATAAATTCAAACCCATATCGACGATAAAAACCAGCATTAAAAGGATGTAAATAAGCAAGCATTGTTTGTTTTTCTTTTGATTCTATTAAACTTTTTTTAATTAACTTTTCAGCAATTTTCTGACCACTATGCTCTGGCCAAGTTGCAACAGAACTAATACCACTCATCGTAAATATTTTATTTTCAATAAATACTTCTAAAGGTATAACGTGTAATTTTCCAGCCAATTGCTGATCAATTTTATAACCGTAAATCTCATGACGCATTGCCTCTGCGCATTTTTTATCATATTCTTCTTTAGTTAAATGATACTGAAAAGCATATTGTGACAGCTTAAATATTTCCGGATGATTTTCTTGAGATAACTTAACAATTTCTATCATACTAACTTCCTCCCTTTTTCATTCATTTATTTAATTTTACTTTATTCATTTAAAGTTTATAAATGTTTAGTATAGTATAATTAGACATGTATAAAATAACAAGGAAGTGATAAAAGTGACACACATACTTATAGTTGATGATGACAAAAACATTTTAGATCTTGTCAATATTCGCTTAAAACGAGCAGGTTATAAAGTAACTAGAGCTACAAATGGTATTGAAGCTTTAAATTCAGCAAGAAACAACATTCCTGATATTGCTATTGTTGATGTTATGATGCCGGAAATGGATGGTTTTACTTTAACTAAACAATTACGTAAATTATATGATATTCCTGTCATTCTATTAACTGCTAAAGGTGAATTAGAGGATAAAGAAACTGGCTTTTTAGCTGGATCAGATGATTACATTGTAAAACCATTTGAACCTAAAGAATTACTCTTTAGAATTCAAGCAGTCCTTAGAAGATACGACAAAGCAGTTGATACGTTTATTCAAACAGGACCGATGTTAATTAACCGTCAAAATTACGAAGTAACAATTGGAAAAAAAGTGTTATTTTTACCACTTAAAGAATTTGAATTATTAAGTTTGCTTGCTTCAAGAATTGGTCAGGTCTTCACACGTGAATTTTTAATTGAAAGAGTTTGGGGATTTGATTACGATGGGGATGATCAAACACTTAATGTGCACATCAAACGTTTACGAGAAAAAATAAAACCATTAACTGATGAAATATTTATTACTACCGTCAGAGGAGTTGGCTATAAGCTAGAGGTTAAATCATGAAATCACTTTATGGAAAATTCGTTTTATTTACAATTTTCATCATGCTAAGCAGTTTTTTTATTACTTTCTTAATTATAAATACCTTTTATCATCAAACTTTAAAAGTAAGCAATGATGATAAAAATATGAATATTGCTTTAAATATTGTCGATTTTATAGAAAATAACGAT
>CALZEK010000140.1 GCA_945639745.1 uncultured Bacillaceae bacterium | reverse complement strand
AAAAAAATTACGTAACTATATTTATCAAATTGTTGCTAATAATCGTTATAAGCTTTTCGGACAGGCAACTTCATTTCAATTGCCTTCCCCTAAAGATGTGCAACGTTTTTTACTTTGATTTATCAATTGAATAAGCTATTTAAAAAACATTAAAAATACCACTTCCCTATTCAGAGAAGTGGTATCTTTATTTTATTAATAAGCACGTGCCCAATAAACCATATCTGTTGCTTCTGCTTCACAACAAACACACGTGTCTGATAAATGTTCTTGCTCATTTTCAAATGGAATCAACCGTGATGTTGCTCCCGTTTCTTCTTGAATTTGTTCTTCACATGATTCTTTTCCACACCACATTGCTTTTATAAAACCTGGATTTTCTTTTAATGCCGTTTTAAATTCATCCATATTTGTAGCTACAGATGTTTTTTCTGCGCGATGTGCGAAAGCTTTGTCAAATAAGTTCTTTTGAATATCTTCTAATAATGCTGGTAAGCGTGATTCTAAATCTTCAAGTGGCACAAATTCTTTTTCACCTGTATCACGACGGACAAGGACAACTTGTTCCTTTTCAATATCTTTAGGACCTAGCTCAATCCGGACAGGATAACCTTTCATTTCACTTTGGTTAAATTTCCACCCAGGCATATGATCACTTGCATCAATATCTACACGAACAAGATTATTTAACTTATCGCGTAAATCATAGGCTTTATCTAAAACTCCCTCTTTATGTTGAGCAATTGGAACGATTAATGCTTGTGTTGGAGCAACTTTTGGTGGGATAACTAACCCGCGATTATCACCATGAACCATAATTAATGCACCTATAACACGCGTCGTCATTCCCCAAGATGTTTGGAATACGTATTGCTCTTTACCCTCTTTATCAAGATATTTGATATCAAATGCTTTTGCAAATCCATCACCAAACATATGTGATGTTCCTGATTGTAAGGCTTGGCCATCATGCATTAATGTCTCTACTGTTAAGGTATAGTCTGCACCTGCAAACTTTTCACTTTCTGTTTTTGTTCCTTTTAGTACAGGAATAGCTAAATAATTTTCTAATACATCTGCATAAACATCTAACATGCGTGAAGTTTCTTCTTTTGCTTCTTCTGATGTTGCATGAGCTGTATGTCCTTCTTGCCAAAAGAATTCTAATGAACGTAAGAATGGGCGTGTTGTTTTTTCCCAGCGCACAACATTACTCCACTGATTGTATAGCTTTGGCAAATCGCGATATGAGTTGATATGTTTTGAATAATACTCACAAAATAAAACTTCTGATGTTGGTCGGACACAAATGCGCTCGCCTAACTCTGTATCTCCACCATGCGTTACCCAAGCAACTTCAGGTGCAAACCCATCTACGTGATCTTTTTCTTTTTGTAGTAAACTTTCAGGTATAAATAATGGGAATGATACATTTACGTGACCCGTTTCCTTAATTTGACGATCAAGTTCATCACGAACTGATTCCCAAATAGAAAAGCCATAAGGACGCATAATCATCGTTCCACGAACTGGACCATAATCAACAAGCTCCGCTTCACTGACGACATCTGTATACCACTGAGCAAAATCATCTTCCATTGCTGTAATCTTCTCTACGAATTTACCTTTACTCATTTTTAAAACACTCTCCTTTGATAATTAAACATAAAAATACCCCGGAATCCAATAAGGGACCGAGGCTTTGGTGGTACCACCCTTGTTTATATTAAAATAAGTTAATATACACTTTTACGTTATAACGGTAACGACCGCATCAATTTGATTGATGAACTAAATAGGCAGGTTCTAATTAACTGATTTAGAAATGTTTCACCCTCATTCCCTCTCTGTTAAAACAAGTAAATTATACTAGTCCTATCTACGTTTTCATGTGATTTAGTTAAGTTAAATATATATGTAAAATTGCTTAATGTCAAGATTGCAGATAATAAAAAATCTTGGAGCAATGCATGCTCCAAGATTTTTTCATTTAAAGATCGACTGCGATAACGTGATCGAATCCTTCCATACCTCTAATTTGAGATAGCTCAGTTTCATTTAAGGGACGATCAATTGTTAACATCATAATAGCACTTCCACCAATTACAGCTCTTCCAACTTGCATCGTCGCAATGTTCACATCATTTTCAGCAAGAAGACTTCCTACACGCCCAATTGCTCCTGGTTGGTCTGTATGATAAACAAGCAGTAAATGACCTTCTGGAACAACGTCCATACTATAATCATCAACTTTTACAATGCGTGGTCCTAATCCATTTAACAATGTACCTGCTACACGCTTCACACCATTTTTATCTTTTAGCTCTACTGTAATTAAGTTTGTAAAGCCACGTGCAGCTGTTGTTTTATTTTCTTGAATTGTAATGCCGCGTTGTTCAGCAATGTAAGATGCATTAACGTTATTTACTTGTGATCCTAAGCGACGTTGTAAGAATCCTTTAACAATGTTTTGTGTCAGTGGGGCAATTCTAAGTGCTGCTAAGTCACCTGCATAGTTAATTGTTAATGATTCTATGCCATCAATTTCTGTATGTGCAAGGAATGTCCCTAATTTAGCTGATAAGTCAAAGTAAGGTTCAATCTTACGCATAACTTCACGTGGTACTGATGGAATATTCACTGGGTTACGTGCTAATTCACCTGATAAAATGCGAACTACATCATGACTGACATCAATAGCAACATTCTCTTGTGCTTCAATTGTACTCGCACCTAAGTGAGGTGTAGCAATCACTTCTTTTAGTTCTAGTACTTTATGGTCAACCGCTGGCTCTTCTTCAAAAACATCTAAAGCCGCACCGGCAATTTTACCAGATTTTATCGCATCGTAAAGTGCATCCTCATCAATAATTCCACCTCGTGCACAGTTGATAACGCGTGCCCCTTGTTTCATTTTTTCAAATGCACTTGCATCAATAATGTGACGCGTTTCTTTTAATAGTGGTGTATGCACAGTAATGAAATCTCCCACCGCTAGTACTTCGTCTAAAGTTCCCATTTTTAAGCCTAATGTTTCAGCACGTTCTTCTGTTAAAAATGGATCATATGCTACAACTTCCATTCTTTGACCTTTGGCTCGTCTAGCTACTTCTTCACCAATCCGCCCAAGACCTACAATACCTAATGTCTTTCCGCGTAACTCGACACCAACATGTGATTTACGATCCCATTTTTTATTTTTTATTGATAAGTAAGCTTGTGGAATTTTACGCGCAAGTGACATCAACATCGCAATTGTATGTTCAGCTGCTGAGTTTGTGTTACCATCTGGTGCGTTAACAACAATGATTCCATTTTCAGTAGCCGCATTAAGATCGATATTATCAACCCCTACACCTGCACGTGCAATGACTTTTAAATTATGTGCTTTTTCAATAAGTTCGCGCGTAACTTGAGTTTGACTACGAACAAGTAAAGCATCATAGTTTTCGATATCTACTAATAATTCTTCTGTAGTAAAATCAGTTTTCAGTGTAATATTAAAGTCTTTTGCTTCCCTTAATGGAAAAATTCCTTCTTCACTAAGTGGATCACTAATTAATATGTTAAATGACATTACATTGCCTCCTAGTTATTTTCCTTTAAATATACTTCTTGAGCAGCTTTTACACCTGCACCTAATTCAATATCAACGCCAATATCACGTAAACCTAATTCAATAATACTTAGATATTGTAAAACATCACCTGGCGTACAAAAGCCCATATGTCCGATTCGGAATATCTTACCTTTAAGATGTGCTTGTCCACCTGCTAGCGAAAGATTAAAGTTAGTTTTTACAGATTTTCTTAATGCTTCTGGATCAAAGTTATCAGGCTTAACAGCTGTAACTGTTGCTGAAGCAACATTGTCTTCCGTTAACAATGGAATGTTTAAAGCTTTGATTGCTGCGCGAGTCATATTTTTCATTAGCGTATGGCGAGCATAAACATTTTCTAAACCTTCTTCATGCATTAACTTAAGTGATTGTTCTAAACCAAAAATTAACGATAATGCTGGTGTGAAAGGTGTTGTGTCTTTATCTAAATTATCGCGGTAACGACGCAAATCTAAATAAAATCTTGACTGTTCATTTGCTTCAATAACTTGCCATGCTTTATCGCTCACTGCGATAAACGCAAGACCTGCTGGTAACATCATCGCTTTTTGTGAACCAGTAACGAATATATCAACACCCCAAGCGTCCATCTCAGCTTCAACGCCACCTACACAAGACACACCATCAACAATAACAAGTGCATCTGAATTTTCTTGAACTGTTTGACTTAATTCTTCAATTGGGTTTAAAATGCCTGTTGAAGTTTCACAATGTGTCATAAAAACAGCT
>CALZEK010000139.1 GCA_945639745.1 uncultured Bacillaceae bacterium | reverse complement strand
CACCAAAACAAAACAACAACCAAACCAACAAGCATTTCAGATGAAATACCCACAATAAAAAGCAGCATAGAGATGAGCTCTATGCTGCTTTATTTTTAAAATTATTCTTCGTGAAAGCTTCTTGGAAAAGCGCCAAGTTTTCTTTTGTGATATAAAAGCGGTGCTTCATCTTGAACACTGATATTAAATACTTCGCCAATTAAAATGACATGATCGCCAGCTTCTATTCTTTTAAAGACTTTACATTGTAATGAAGCCATCACATCAGAAATAAGTGGCAATCGTTGTTCAGATAAATCCCAATCACACTTGGCAAATCGGCCTTCCTCACTTCCAGCGAATATCGAAGCGATATCTGCTTGATTATGTGCTAAGATATTGACTGCAAATTGATCAGTTTTCATAAACTTATCAAAAGTTGAAACAGTGTTGTCAATTGACCACGAGATAAGAAGTGGATCTAATGATACAGAAGCGAATGAATTTACTGTTAATCCAATCGGTTTATCATTTTCATCAATTGAAGTTACAACATTAACGCCAGTAGGATAATTAGACATGGCTTCTTTAAATAGATTTATTTTTTCAGTATAGTTTCCCATGTTTTATCTCCTTAATCATTATTTTTTTAGCTTTATTTATTAACCAGATCATTAAAGTTTTATAGACACTCTAAATTATACTACAAATAATCATTATTATTTAGCTAAATTAATTAATATTAAATGATCATGATTATTTAAATCCTTTAAAGCTGTGAGACTAAAGAAGAAATAAGATGAATTGGATGGCACTACAAAAATCTTTATTAGCATAACTTGATATATCAGAATATTCTGAAAGTTTATTGCTCTAGTATTAAAACCATGATACAATAACAACAGACATAAAAATAATTAAAAGTCAAATTTTTAACAGTTTAAAATTGAATAGTATAGACATGGACGGGCTCAAACTGGATTAAAGACATAAATTTATCATCGTTTTTCAAACAGGTAAATTTATTTTTTTATCTCAATTTTGAAGAAAGGAGGACTTATATGGAAACGAATTTAAAGTCAATTAAAGGTATCGGTGTAGAAAATGAAAAAAAATTATTTAAAGCAAACATTAAAGATGTTGAAACATTTATTAAACGAACGGAAACGCCTGAAAAAAGAACAGTACTTGCTAAAGAAACAGAAATTTCCCTTACGAGTATCTATAACTGGGCCAAGCAAGCTGAATTAATGAGCGTGAAAGGAATTAGTCCGGATGATGCTAATTTACTTGTTAGAAGCGGAATCAGAAGTATTGATGATTTAGTAGCAGTTAATGCGATAGACCTTTTATCGTTTATTAGAACGTTAACATCAAAAACAGTTACTGTTCGTCGTGGTCCCTCTTTAACAGATATTCAGAAGTGGCAAAAAAATGCCGAAAGCATCACTTCTAAATTTAAAATCAATCCAGATGACGAAGAAAACAATTATATCTTTCCAAATAACCTTAAAAAAGCTGAGTTTAAAGCTTATAAACAAGCACCCACTCAAAAAGAAGATGTTAAAGAAAGTGGATTTTTTAGTGATTTCTCAGAGATTATTACAGAAATTGGCGCAGGCATTGCAGGTGCGCAACATCAATTAGATCTTAGTTCAATTGAAATACAAAATACTATTCTTGAAGATGAAGAATTAGCAGGTTATGGCTTAAATGCAACTTGGTATACAATGCCAGATATTAATTTTAATCTAAAAATGGAATATATGGTTGTCGAAGAAAAATCAAAAGTTCATCCAGAAAAAACGACTAAAAGAATCAACATTATTCCATCAAACGCAAAGTATAATAACTTCTTTCAATCAACACGAAAAGAACAAAGTAGTTTAGACATTAAATTTATGCCAGTACCTCCGCCAGAGAGGTTGACAGAAAGAAACTATATGCCAGATTTAATCGGTCTGAGTGAAATAGAAGCGAAAGAAGAACTTGAATTAAATAATATAAAAAAAAAAGAAATAATTACAGTAGCTGGGACAACAACAAATGATAAAAATTCTGAAGTGACTTATCAGTCGATTAATCCAGGGAAAATAATTTTAATTAATGAACAAGTTATTTTAGAAGTCACTCAAAATAATTAAAATATTTAAAGAAAGGAGATGTCTTATGCCGAATAATGATAAAAAGAAGTTAGTCATACCTGAAATTAAAGGCATGCCTCATTTAAAAAATCTAGAAGAAATAATTAATCAAAAAAATCTTATGTATGAAAATGTTCTCTGGGAAAAATCAAAAATAGAAACAGATAATTTAAAGTTAATAGATAAAATAACCGAGAAAGATAAAGAAGTAAAAAATGTGTTAAAAGAAAAAACAGAAATTGAAACAAGATATCTAAAAATGAATGAAGAGATTCAAAAGCAACTTCAACAAAAAAATTTAGAAATTGAACGCTTACAGAATCAAATTGAAAAAATCCCCACAATTAAAAATACCGATGAACATCTAATGAAAGAACTCATGCAAACAAGAATTAAATTCCAAGAAGTAGACATGAAGAATAATTATAATGTTCAAGAATTAATTCAAACAAAGTCAAAATTACATTTATATGAAGAAAGAATACAAATAGCGAATAAACAAATCAATGATTTTAATAAAATTATTGAAAATCATCAAAAAGAAAAGAGTGATGTAAAAACAGAATTAGAAGTGATTAAAACTAAAGTTAAGCATTCTTATTCTGCGGTAGACATGTCAAATTATTTAAATACAACAATTGAATCATTTAATAGCCAAGTAAATGAAGTTGATAATTCAGTGAATTATATTATTAATGAGATGGATGTTGATTTAAAAGCGCAAGTTTACCGAGATGAATTAGATAATATTTTATTAAGTAGTCCGGAAATAGGTTCTAATAATGAAGATAATATGAGTTCGATAAAATTCTCGATTAGAGCAGTGCCAAAGCTATAAAATTTCATAAAATAAAAAGGAGGAAATAAAATGGGAAATTTTGGTCAAGAAATGTTAATTGTAGGTTTTGGAGATATGGTATTAAAGCTTGCAACAGCTATTGCAGAAGGTCAATATAAGCTCGACCAAACGAGTTGTGAAATTGCAAAATTCATGGGAGATGTTAAGGCTGCGCCAGTCAGTCTTCCTGATTTAACAGTAGGTGAGGGAGAGGGAAGCACGATAGAGACATCTTTGATAGGTGCAGGTTTCCAACCGACGTTTTATCAATTTACAGATACGATAATTGAAGTCAAAATGGCAATCACTATGAATAAGTCGACTGAGAAATCAGCTTCAGTGAGTGCAAAAGGAGGCTTTGCATGTTTTTCAGCTTCAGTTAATGCATCTTATTCTTCAAAATATTCATATAGTGTAGAAGGTTCTAGTTTATTAAGAACAAAAATTACACCGGTGCCGCCTAATAACTTTATGCAAAGAATATTGGATATGAAAGCACAGCAGATCCAACAGAAATTTGAATTAGATTTAAGAAAACAAGAGATAGCATTACAAAAAGAACAAGATGAAGTAGATAAAAAAATAGAAGCAGCTGAACAAGAAGTCTAAAAATAAAAAGGGGGATTAATGATGAGTATTGGCCAAGAACTCTTAAATGTTCCTTTCCCAGACATGGTGTTTAAACTAGCGTCTGCCATAGCGAAAAGCCAGGCTAACCTTGACCGAGAAACAATTGAAATATTAAAGGTCATGGGTAATAAAGAACTTGCACCAGTTTATTTACCAGCTGTAAAGATTGGTGAAGATGGGGAACTTGAAGAAGCAGATATAGAAACTTCAATGATTGGTGCAGGATTCCAACCGACATTTTATCAATTTGCAGAAACAGTTATTGAAGTAAAAATGACGATTACAATGAACCGAGAAAATTCAACAGATAAAAAGCATCAAGGAGAACAAAAAACAACATCAACATCAAGTAGATGGTGGGGTCTAGCCAAGCAATCAGTTGTAACGACAACACCAATTGATGCAACTTATTCAAGTAAGTACACATATAGTCAAGAAGGATCAAGTTTACTTCGGACTAGATTAGTACCTGTTCCACCTAATGCAATAATTCAAAGACAGTTAGATTTAAGGTCACAAGCTATGCAAATGGAGTTTGAACTTCAAATGAAGGAGCTTGAACTTGCACTGGAAGAGAAAAGAGCGAAAATGGAGGATGCAACATAAAAATGAATTATTTAAGTAAGAACTTTAAAAGGTTTTAAATTTAGTAATCATTACCTAATTTAGAACCTTTTAAAGTTTGATGATTTAGGAGTGAATAAAATGAAAGAAAATAAAGTATAGAATTATAAATTTTATAAATATTTTTTTTTTTTTTTTTGGTTTTTTTT
>CALZEK010000138.1 GCA_945639745.1 uncultured Bacillaceae bacterium | reverse complement strand
TCTATGTGAAATAAGCTAAGTGAATTTTAATGAACATTTGGGAGTTTCTTTGTTTTATCTAAATAAGCAGTGGTATAATACATGGTAGAGGTGAACAAAATCATGGAAAAAATTTCAGTTATTATTCCTACATATAAGACAGATCCATATTTTGATACATGTTTACAATCCGTTTTAAATCAAACCTATTCACATATAGAAATTATAATTATTAATGATGGTAATGAAGCAGAATTTACTAATCACTTGATTGATGCGGCAAGTAAAGATCAACGCATTAAACTTATTCATCACGACAAAAGACAAGGTGTCGCCTCAGCAAGAAATAGAGGTTTAAAAGAAGCAAAGGGCGAATTCGTTTACTTTTTAGATAGTGATGACTATCTAGCGCCAAATACACTAGCCCACTTGGTCAAATATGCTAATCAGGCTAATATTATCAAAGGAAAGACCGAAAATACCTTTGTGAGTAATCAAGGCATTACACCAGATAAGGGATTATATAAACTAAAAATATACAAAGAAAATAGATTTAAATTAATTAGTGATCAATCCGTGTTAAATACACTGTTTAAGAAAGACTATCTTGATAAACATCAGTTTAATTTTTCAGAGGAAATTGACCTATATTCTGATTTAACCTTTATCATACCAGCATACTTAGCGACGCCTGAGGCCTATTATGTTGCTGAAGCAGTTTATTTTCACCGCAAAAGAAATGATCCAATCAACAATCCATCATTAATTCAAATGGACGATGAACAAGGAATAAGAACTTATTTAGCTTTATATCGCGAGTTAAAAAAGCTGTATAAGGAAAAAATTGTTCAAACTTATTTAGATCAACAATTATTAAAGTTTTATCAGACAAAGATTATTTCATATATCAACAATGAACCTAAAGGTCTAGAGCATATATTTGTAGATTTAACAATGACTTTTAAAGCGCTAGATTCACACATGCTTTCAAAATATAAGCAGCCATTTATTCGCGAGATAAAAGCGATTCAAGCAGAAAAATTACAGCGGTATAAAAAAATTATGAACCAGCATACATTCTTACGTAAATTTAAACGAATTGCGACATCGCCTAGCTTGCTTAAGCGTGCCATTTATAAGCGCGTTTTCTTTAAATTGCCTTTAAAGAAAAATCTGGTCTTTTTAGAAAGTTTTTTAGGTAAAAGTTATTCAGATAGTCCAAAGGCAATTTATGAATACTTAATTGAGCATAATTATGATTATGAGTATGTCTGGAGCTTCAATGAAACAGGTAAAAAAATTCCAGGAAATGCCAAACAAGTGAAGCGGTTTAGCCTGAAGTATTTTTATTATGTCGCACGCGCGAAGTATTGGGTGAGTAACTCAAGAATGCCTAAGTATCTTGGGAAGCGTCGAGGTAATGTCTACTTGCAAACCTGGCACGGCACGCCATTAAAACGCCTTGTATTTGATATGGATGAAGTCCATTCAGCAGACCCTAACTATAAAGCTAACTTTTATGCGCAATCGCGTCGTTGGGATTATTTAAGCTCACCAAATAAATATTCATCAACTATCTTTAGACGTGCTTTTGAATTTGAGAAAGACATGTTAGAGTTTGGTTATCCTAAAAACGATCTTTTATATAATAAAAATAAAGAAACAACTATCCAGGCAATTAAAAAGAAGTTACATTTGCCAGAAGATAAAAAAGTTATTCTTTATGCGCCGACATGGCGCGATGATGATTACTTTTCACGAGGAAAGTATCGCTTTGAATTAGAATTAAATTTAAAAGAAATGCAAAAACGACTTGGTGATGACTATGTTGTTGTGTTGAGAATGCATTACTTTATTGCAAACCAGTTAAATATCGAAGCTTACAATGGTTTTGCCTTTGATTATTCAACCTATGATGACATTGCGGAACTTTATTTAATTTCAGATATATTGATTACGGATTATTCATCTGTCTTCTTTGACTATGCAAATTTAAAACGTCCGATCTTGTTCTTCACTTATGATATCGAAAAGTATCGCGATGAATTACGCGGTTTTTATTTAGATATGGAAAAAGATTTACCAGGTCCCTTACTGATGACATCAAACGATGTGATTGAAGCAGTTGAGAATATTACAGATGTTTCTCGTGATTATGAAGCAAAATATGAAGCATTTTATCAACGTTTCTGTGAATGGGAAGATGGTAGGGCTTCGGAAAGAACAGTGAAAACTATTTTTAAGGACTAAGCACTTGTCGATATGAAAGAGGTTGTTTTATGAATAGAGTAGAAATTATGGAGATCCCATTTATTAATGAACGAAAAGAAAGCCTGTTAAATCACATTTATCAGGGAGTAGAAAATAAGGATAAACAATTTATTGTAACAGCCAATCCTGAAATTGTTATGAAGACAAGAGCAGATAAGGCCTATAAACAAATTGTTCAATCAGCTGATTACGTTGTTCCCGATGGTATTGGCATTCTACTTGCGGCTAAAAGACATAAAACACCACTGAAAGAACGTATTCCAGGTGTTGAATTAATGGAATCAATGCTCAGCTATGCTAATAAACATCGTAAAACATGTTATTTTTTAGGGGCAGAAGATAAAGTCAATCAAGCCTTAATAAAAAAAATTAACAGGCGTTATCCCGATTTAATTATCGGTGGATATCATCATGGTTTTTTCGAGTTAGATGACGCAGCCATCGTAGAGGATGTTAAAGGCTCAGATGCGGATTTTGTTTTTGTAGCGCTCGGATTTCCTAGGCAAGAAAACTGGATTAATCAACATTTCCCCAGCTTTACTAAAGGTGTTTTTATGGGAGTGGGCGGCAGTTTTGACGTTATATCTGATACAGTCAAACGCGCACCAGCTATCTGGATTAAATTAAATTTAGAATGGCTCTACCGCATTGTCAAGCAACCGACACGCGCATTTAGAGTTTTAGATGTTGTTAAGTTTATCTTACTGACGATATTAAAAAAATAAGTGAAGATAGGAGGTGTGAATAAATGGCTAAAATTAAAGTGATGACTGTTTTTGGCACGCGACCAGAAGCAATCAAAATGGCGCCAGTTGTATTAGAGTTAAAAAAGCAAGCAGATCTATTTGAAACAACTGTCGTCGTAACGGCACAGCACCGGGAAATGCTCGATCAAATCTTAACAACATTTGCAATCAAACCAGATTATGATTTAAATATTATGGGAAAAGAACAAACACTTGCTGATATTACAAGGAATGTCTTAACGAAACTAGACCCGATTATTAAGGAAAATAAACCTGATATAGTGCTAGTGCATGGGGATACGAGTACAACTTTTGTTGCTTCTCTGGCAGCTTTTTATAATCAAGTAAAGGTCGGTCATGTCGAAGCGGGCCTTAGAACGCATAATAAATATTCACCCTTTCCTGAAGAGGTTAACCGTCAATTAACAGGAATCATTGCTGACATACACTTTGCACCAACAGAGGAAGCAAAAGAAAATTTACTGATTGAAAATAAAAAGCCAGAAACGATATTTGTTACAGGAAATACAGTTATTGATGCTTTAAAAACAACAGTCATTAAAGAAAGAGTGATGACTAAAACAGATAAACGGACAATCTTAGTGACCGTTCATCGAAGGGAAAATTTGGGGGAAAATATGCGCCAAATTTTTTCAAGTATTAAACGGATTGTTCAAACACATAAAGATGTTGAAGTGGTTTATCCGATGCATTTAAATCCAAAAGTACGTGAATTAGCCAAAGAAATTTTAGGCCAAGAAGACCGCATTAAGCTTATTGAACCTTTAGATGTGGTTGATTTTCATAATTTAATGGCTGAATCATACCTTGTTATGACAGATTCAGGCGGCTTACAAGAAGAAGCACCATCATTTGGTGTCCCTGTGATTGTCCTAAGAGATACAACAGAACGTCCAGAAGGTGTGACTGCTGGAACCTTAAAATTAGCAGGAACAAAGGAAGAAGATATTTATCAGATAGCTAATGAATTACTTAGCGATAAAGTTAAATATGAGCGTATGTCCAAGATGAAAAATCCTTATGGTGATGGGCATGCTGCCAAGCGGATTGTGAAACTTATTAAAGAAAATTGTGATTAACTTATCATGAAAAAAATGAAGGCAAACAATCATGATCAATGAGTCTATTTTAAAAAGCGATGAAACTAATTAGTTTCATCGCTTTTTTGAAGTAATTTCTTTAAATACTTTTTCAACCACACGTTTAGTCGCTTCCCCGTCTTCTAAATGGGTGTAAGTGTCAAAATGTTTTTGATAGGCTTCAAGTGGATAATTAATTGACTCTGTTTGCCTAATCGCTGTAATTAAGTCTTTTGTTGTTTTAACAAGTGGGCCTGGCGCTTCTTTTTCAAAATCGAAATAAAAGCCACGTAAT
>CALZEK010000137.1 GCA_945639745.1 uncultured Bacillaceae bacterium | reverse complement strand
ATATAATTCAATTGATCCAGTTAGTATTTTAAGCAAATTTAATAATTATTATCACTTCTTACGTCGTGGAGAAGATAATATATTTAATTTAACAACATATGAAGATCAAGTGCTCTCTATGATTTCATTAGAATTTGTCAATGGAAAAAGACCTCATGAACTCATCCTATTGAAAATGTTGCTTGAAAATAATTATTTAAAACAAGATGCTTTCATCAATAAACTAAAAGAAAGAAATATTTTTAATAATGAAGAAACATTTAATTCTGTTAAGCGAATATTTAATTTAGAATTTTATACAAAAGGCGATGTGAAAAAGTACGGAAGAGAACCACTGGTTTACTTTGAGGATGATATTATTTATTTCAATGAAAAAATACAAACATTGATTAAAATAAATAATAACTTTAAAAAATTAATTGAAGATGCTGTAGAAACGGGAATCTTAAAAGGAATAGAGTATGAGCAAGATAAACAGCTAACTTTATTCAAAAAATATACTAAAAAAGATGTGTGTCGTTTATTAAACTGGGAAAAAGATGAAAAAGGCACGATGTACGGTTACAGAACAAAGCATAATACAACTCCAATATTCATTACTTATCATAAGCATGATGATGTTGAGTCAAGTGTAAATTATGGTGATGAATTTCTTAATCGCAATACTTTAATTTGGTATACAAGAAACCAACGTACATTAGAATCAAATGAAGTCAAAGAAGTTTTATATGCAAATGAATATAATAATACAATTCATATCTTTGTAAAAAAAGATGATGATGAAGGTACAGACTTTTATTATTTAGGTCAGGCAAATCCAAAAAAAGAAACTGCAGAAGAAACAGTAATTAGAGATAATAATAATAAAGAAAGACCGATTGTTCGAATGAATTTAATTTTAGAAAAAGAAATAGAGTTACCAATCTATGAGTATTTAATAGAAGAATAAGTTCAAAAAAAATTACTCTCTAGTATTTAGAGAGTAATTTTTGTTTACACTTTATTTAACCCATTCATCAGTTAAGTCGCGGTTTTCTTCGACCCATTCTTTTGCACCTTCTAATGGATCATCGTTATTATTTACAAAATTAATTAATTCACCCATTGTTTCATCGTCATCAATTGACCAATTAGACATCCATTCACGGACTTCAGGATAATCATCAACAAAATCTTCGCGTGTTGCTAATGATATTTCTTCAACTTCGCCAAATGATTTTTTCGGATCATCTAAGAATTTCAAATCAACTTCTGAGAAGATTCCGTGAGGCTGCCAAATTGGAATAACAATAGGTTCTTCTTTATTTACTGCATCTTTAAGTGCTCCAAGCATTGCACCTTCAGAACTTGGTAACAGTTCATAGTCTAGTTCGTAGTCTTCAATCATTAATTCAGCTGTTTCCATTGTTCCAGCACCAGGTTCAAAACCAATGATTTTACCATCAAATAAATCTTTATGTTCATTTAAATCTTCAATACTGTCAACTTCATCAACATAATCTGGAACCGCAAGGCCAACTTTACCGTTTTCAAACCATGGTGTGTCGTTAAAGTCTACACTGTCTTTATATTTTTCGTAGTAACTAATATCTTGAACAGGTAACCATACTTCAATTCCAACATCTAAGTCGCCAGTATTTAAAGCTTCCATAATAATACCCATTTCAAGTTGTTGCAGGTCTACTTCATACCCTTTTTCTTCAAGTAATACTTTCCAGACATTGTTTACAGCGACGTTTTCAGGCCAATTAATCAGTCCCATTGTAATCGCGTCACTATTTTTTTCAGTTCCTTCATTGGAATCTGTTTCTTCTGCATCTGAATCACCACATGCTACTAAAACGACTGAAAGTATAAGAATCATTGTTAATTGAAAGGTTTTTTTGAAATTCATAATACATCTCCTTAATAAAATGTTTTTATTCTGTCTTCTCATCATTCATATCTTTTGGTAGAAATGAAAAGATTTCTTCTGTTTTAACACTATTAGATAAGCGCTTTAACCAATTGTAATATGTTTTGGATTGATCGATTAATTCAAACTGTTCTTTAGCTTCATCTTTCAATGCTTGAGATACGTCTTCAGCTTCAATCACTTCATTTAAATGCCTTTTTGCCTCTTCAATAGCATCTAAGTTCATTTCTGCTTCACGTTCCCACATTTTGCAGTAAAAAGACATAAATGATTTAAAGAAATCTTTTTCAGCGGCATAGGTATGATTGCGCGTACCTTGTTGAAAAATTCTTTTTACCATACCGTTATCTTGTAATTTACGGACGCTTGTACTCATGCTTGGTTTACTCATGTTCAACTCATCACGCATTTCATTTAAATTCATTTGATCACTTAAATATAAAGTCGCATATAAGGTGCCGGCAGATGGTGTGACACCATATAAATCCATTGTTTCTGAGATAGCTCCAATTACTTCATTTTTAGCAAGGACAATTTTCTCTTCAGCACTTTTATCGTAAGAATTTGACATAGATTCACCTCGATTTTTAAGTTACTATTATGATTTTACTTGCTGAGACTTTTCATGCTTGTAATAATCTAAATTTAATGGCTCAAGTGGTTGACGTCCGGCAATTAAGTCAGCAGCTTTCTCAGCTAACATAAGGACAGGAGCGTGAATGTTTCCATTTGTAACATATGGCATAGCTGAAGCGTCCACGACACTCACGTTGTCTAAACCATGTACTTTCATTGTATTTGGATCAACGACAGCCATAGGATCAGAAGCATCACCCATTTTTGCAGTCCCACATGGATGTAATGCAGTTTCAGCATCATTTGCTACCCAGTTTAATATTTCTTCATCTGTTTGAACATCTGGTCCGGGTGAAATTTCTCCTGTGTTGTATGGCGCAAGAGCTGGTTGTGAAATAATATCGCGTGTAATTCTAACAGCTTCAACCCACTCTCTTCTATCTTGTTCAGTAGAAAGATAGTTATAAATCATGCTTGGATGGACTGAAGGATCTTTAGATTTAATTTTAATTGATCCACGTGCATCTGAATACATTGGTCCGACATGGACTTGGAAGCCGTGTGGTGTATCTGCTTTTTGTCCGTCATATCTTACAGCAAGTGGTAAGAAGTGATACATTAAGTTTGGATAATCGACATCTTCATTTGAACGGACAAAACCACCACCTTCAAAGTGACTGCTTGAAGCGGGTCCAGTTCGGCCAACTAACCACTGTAAACCAATCCAAGGCATCTTGAATTTATTTAAACTAGGTTGCTGAGTTATTGGTTCTGGACATGAATGTTGAATGTATACTTCTAAGTGGTCTTGTAAATTTTCCCCAACGCCAGGTAAGTCTACAACTGTATCAATACCAAGGTTATTTAAGTGTTCAGCATCGCCAACACCAGAGAGTTGTAATAATTGAGGTGTATTAATTGCCCCACCTGCAAGAACAATTTCATCTCCATAAACATGTTTTAATTGTTTACCTCTACGGTAAGTAACACCTGTTGCTTTTGTTCCTTCAAAATTAATTTTAGTAACAAACGCTAATGTTTCTATATCTAAATTTTCACGTTTTTTAATTGGATCTAAATAAGCATGAGAAGCTGATAATCTTTTTCCTTTATAAATATGGCGGTCAAATGGTCCAAAGCCTTCTTGTTTGTAGCTGTTTACGTCATCAGTTCTAGAAAAACCTGCTTCTACGCCAGCTTCAAAGAACGCATTAAATAAAGGGTTTGTAGCTGGTCCACGTGTTAATTTAATTGGACCATCGTGCCCACGAAATTCATCTTCTGGCGAATCAAGTGCGTTTTCTAAACGTTTAAAATAGGGCAGGACATGAGCAAAATTCCAAGACTCCATACCTTTATCTGCCCCCCAACGCTCATAATCCATCGGGTTACCGCGCTGATAAATCATTCCGTTGATGGAACTTGATCCACCTAAAACTTTACCGCGTGCTTGTGCAATACGTCTGTTATTCATATGTGGTTCAGGGTCAGACTTATAACCCCAATCATATAATGGGTTACCAGATGGGAACATTAAAGCCGCTGGCATTTGAATAAATAAATCCCATGGATAATCACTTCTACCGGCTTCTAAAACTAAAACATTTTTTGTACTGTCTTCACTAAGACGGTTTGCTAAGATTGAACCAGCACTCCCGCCTCCTACAACGATATAATCATAATGTTTCTTCATATTATTAAATCCTCCAAAATAAATATTTTATAATTTAGTTATTCTTTTTAAAGTCAGCTAAAACATTTTTCATTTCATAAATTTTATCAATAGAATCTTCATTTAAAACATTACATACGGCATTTCTAGAACGAGCTGAAAATAATAAAGTAGTTACTAATGTCAGTAAACCAATTGTTAATATATTTTTTTTCATTGAAATACTCCTTTTATTAAATATTATTTATTACCAAACCAGTTCATTGCTTCAGGT
>CALZEK010000136.1 GCA_945639745.1 uncultured Bacillaceae bacterium | reverse complement strand
AAATGAAGGTATCTTAATTCATCATCAATAAACTCTTCTTCATCTAAAACATCTACTTGACTGTCACTATATTTAATCTTACGACGACGCCTATGGTAAAGTAGACGGCCTGGTGTTGCTACAACAATATGTGGACCATCTTTTAATGCACGGATTTGTCTGCTCATTTGCTGACCACCGTATACTGCTAGTGTTTTAATGCCTTTATTACGACCTAAACGGTCAATTTCAGCTGCTACTTGAATTGCAAGCTCTCTCGTTGGTGCAATAACTAATCCTTTAACACCTTTTTCGTTACGATCGAATCTTTCAATCATTGGGATACCAAATGCTGCTGTCTTTCCTGTACCTGTTTGTGCTTGACCAATAACGTCTTCACCTTTCATTGCTAGTGGAATCGTTTCGGCCTGAATTGGTGTTGCTTCCTCAAAACCCATTTTCTCTAATGATTTCATAATTGGTTCTGATACGTTTAGTTCTTTAAATGTTGTCAATTTATTAGTATTCTCCTTTTTCTACCTTGTAAATTTTACTTTACATAAGTGGAAACCTTCTTAAGAACTTTAAGAGGTAGTTCAAAAAATCGCGTATAAATCACAACAGTTAATCTACTAAAAACAAATCAGATCTTTAATCTATGTTTTTATTCTTATGTTGACTTTTTGAACCTACGCTTAGTAAACAATTCATTTGCTTACCTATATTTCATTTTAAATTTCATATACTACAACTTACGATTAACGCATAAGTATAAAACTTAGCATATATTTCTTAAAGTACCAAACGGCTTCCTCCAATTAAATTGGAACTGAGCCTTACCCAAACTACTCATGTATAATAATAACTTTCTTTAGTATACCATAACCGTATTAATTTAGATACCCACAGCATTAAATATGTCATTTAATATTTATCGTGATAAACTAGAGTTAGCTTATATTATAAATAAAAAGGAGTTTTAAATTGTGAGAGTACCTCCATTTAATCCATATATAGCTATTGTGATTGGCGTTATTTCTGTTTCTGCTTCTGCCATTTTAGTTAAATTAGCTGCTGGTGTCCCTGCTGGGATTATTGCAAATTATCGATTATTAATTGCGGTACTCATTATGGCACCTTACGTTTTATTAAAATATCGTGAAGAATTAAAAATAATTTCAAAAAAAGATTGGCTACTCACTAGTTTAGCAGGGGTCTTTTTAGCCCTACATTTTATTTTGTGGTTCGAATCACTTAACTATACATCTGTTGCTAGCTCTGTTGTCTTGGTAACTTTACAACCTATTTTTGCATTTTTAGGAACATACTTTATTTTCGGTGAACGTTTTTCTCTTGGAGCAGTTATTAGTATGATTATTGCACTTACGGGTAGTTTTATTATTAGCTGGGGTGACTTTCAATTAGGTGGTATGGCTTTATTTGGAGATGTGCTTGCATTTCTTGGTGCAATTGCAATTACGGGTTATTTTTTGCTAGGTCAAAGATTGCGTCGAAGTTTGTCACTCATGACCTATACTTTTATTGTCTACGGGATAAGTTCCATTACTTTAATTATTTATAATCTGATTTTAAGTAATGATTTTACAGGTTATACAAAGAATCATTGGTTAATCTTTTTAGCACTTGCTATTTTCCCGACATTCTTTGGACATACTATTTTTAATTGGGCTTTAAAATGGGTAAGTACATCAAATATTTCAATGGCGATAGTTTTTGAACCGATTGGTGCTTCAATTTTAGCTTACTTTATTTTAGGTGAAGTTATTACAGATACACAATGGCTAGGTGGATTCATTGTTATTTTTGGTTTATTCTTATTTATTATGAGTACTGCTAAAAAACGAAAGATTACAATTGCAAAAAAAGAATAATTTACCTAAATAAAGGGATGAACTTAGACCAAGTTCATCCCTTTATTGTGATTCATTTAAAAATCTAAATATCATTCTATTTAATACATTGTTATCTGAACCCAGACAGATTAAATGATTTGAGCGTTCAAAAAAGACAACTTCTTTATCTGATGACCCTAACTCATCATGAAGCGTGTATGCCGTTTGTGAAGGGACAAGCGCATCTTTTTGCCCTTGGGCAATAAACACAGGTGACTTGACATCTTTTAAATAAGCCTTTGTTTTATTTACTAATTTCATAAATTCGATATTTGCTGTAAATGGTACGACATCAAATTTGTATTTATAATGTTTATACATGTCACTTTCTTTTAATTCACCTTTTAATCCTGCTCTAAGACCACTTCTTACATAAGTACTTAAATGTCTAAATGATAAATATTTTCTTGCCGTTGCTAATAAAACAAGTTTGTCTACTTGATGATTAGCTGCTAAATATGCTGCTATCATCCCACCCATAGAAAAACCAATCACGTAAACTGTATCACATGTTTCTTTCAATGAAAGTAATGCATTTTCTGCATCTTCTAACCATTGATCATAATGAACATTTTCTAATTCCAATTCCGGTCCGTGTCCTGATAATACAGGTACTTCAATTTGCCAATTTGTTTTTTCTTTTAAAAATTTTGTAAGGGGTTCGACTTCATAGGGTCCCCCTGTATATCCATGAATAATTAAACAACCAATCATTAATTCACTCACACTCTTTTCTTTGCTCTACATAAAAGTAGTTGTTATTTTTATTTTACATGTTTTCTTCTTATTTACACACTTTTAACTTGCTTGTTATCTATCTGCAAGTAATAATTATATAAAAGGAGGTAGTCTTTATGTTAGCTTTAGATCATTTCATTTATGCAGGTCATGATATTGAAAGCTTAAGTACTGAATATAGTAGTAAGTTTAATTTTAAAGCTGTTTACGGTGGCCAACATGAAAAGTGGGGTACTTATAATTACCTTGCTTATTTTTCTAACAATGCTTATATCGAATGGTTAGGGATTGAAAATGAGCATCTAGCAAGTCAATCAGACTTACCTTTGATCAAACACTTAATCCACCAATTAAATAATAAACAATATGGCTTATTTCAATTTGCACTAAGGACTGATGATTTAAATGCTTATATCAGTCACTTTGATAAAAATAAAATTCCTTATACTGGACCTTATAACGGGAAAAGAACATTATCCAATGGCAAAATAATTACTTGGCGGATGTTATTTCCAACCTATGATTATACTAAAGAGACACTTCCTTTTCTAATTGAATGGGATCAAGCTGAAAACGAACGCGTGAATGTAGGTCTCATCAATGCTAATGCTCTTACAAAAATAACTTTTAGTGGGACATCTTTAGAAAACTTTTTATTCATTTATAATTTACCCTTTAAAAAACGAATCAGACAATCTGTCAGACTAAAAAACACAACACTTGCCTTTAGGGAAACAGGAAAATTAGATTTAACCATCAATTAAAAAAGTCGTAGAAGGATATCCTTCTACGACTTTTAATATTCAACCTTACCGAGCAAGTAGGCAATTAATAAGCCGGATATAAATGTAAGCATACTCACTAACCACATAGTCATACCGACAGGAATACCAGGGAAAATAACAAAAACAGAACCTACCACAAGACCGATTATTAATGCAAATGTTGCAGATCTATAGTGTGTTAAAAAATAATGAATAATTTTACTCATTGTCATAATCCCAATTAAAACACCAAGCCCTACTATTAAAATAATCGAGAAATCGAGTTCTTTTAAACCATTAATAACTGTGTAATAAACACCCAATATTAATAGAATGAATGAACCGCTTATTCCTGGTAAAATCATCGCTGCACTTGCTAAAAAACCTGAAATAAATAGAGTAATATAAACACCTAATGTACGTTCTCTAATAATTTCACCCGTATCTTGTGCTTCTGGTAATAAGATAAGTGCAATTACGCCAATAATTAATAATAAATAGTGTCCAAGTTTAAAGTTTGTTTTAGCTTCTGATTCTTTTAATAAGAATGGTAGCACGCCAATAATCAAACCAATAAATGCAAAAAATGTCGGTATCGGATATGTTTTTAATAACCATTCCATTAAGTGACTTAATGTGTATAATGCTAATCCTGCACCAACTCCAAGCGGAATTAAAAAACCTAGTTGGCGTTTCCATTCTTTTGAAAACAATCCATTAATTGCAGCAATTAGATCATCATATATACCTAATAATACAGCAATCGTTCCTCCACTTACTCCTGGGACAATATCACTTACCCCCATAAAAAATCCTCGGTATATGTTTTTCCACTGCATAAAATCAAATCCTTTTCGAGCTTTCTTTTCAAATACTTATTCATTATACTTGAAATACATCCAGATAGATATTTTATTATCTATTTTTAAACACATTCTCATTTAGATTGGTTATGTACGCGCTTATTGACAATTAAATCATATTTATTTTTTAAACCATTATCTTGATAGTATGAAATTACTCTGATATAATAATGATTATAAATAAGGAGGTTATTTTATGTCAAAAGATAATAATTCAAATAAGAAAAAATTAACTACTGCAACTGGAATGCCAGTT
>CALZEK010000135.1 GCA_945639745.1 uncultured Bacillaceae bacterium | reverse complement strand
TACGGGAGAGTGAATTATATTGAGTAAACGAGATTTTTATGAGGTGCTTGGTGTAGAGAAAGATGCATCCAAGCAAGATATTCGTAAAGCTTATCGTAAGCTAGCTAGAGAATATCACCCTGATGTTAATAAAGCAGAAGATGCAGAAGATAAATTTAAAGAAGTAAAAGAAGCTTATGAAGTTCTAAAAGATGATCAAAAGCGCCAACAGTATGATCAATTTGGTCACGCAAGTACGCAACAAGGTTTTGGTGGCGGTCATGGATTTGGCGGCGGCGGTGGCCAAGGTTTCGGTGATATCTTTGATATGTTCTTTGGCGGCGGTGGACGTCAAGATCCTAACGCACCTAGACAAGGAAATGATTTACAATATACGATGACCTTAACATTTGAAGAAGCTATTTTTGGAAAAGAAACAGAAATTAAAATTCCAAAAGAAGAAAATTGTGGTACATGTGATGGTTCAGGTGCTAAAAAAGGAACAAAGCCAGAAACATGTAGTCATTGTCAAGGGTCAGGTCAATTAAATGTTGAACAAGATACACCATTCGGTCGAGTTGTAAATCGTCGTACATGTAATTACTGTAGTGGAACGGGTCAAATCATTAAAGAGAAATGTGAGACATGTCATGGATCAGGCCGTGTAGAAAAGCAAGTGACCATTAAAGTATCAATTCCAGCTGGAATTGATAATGGCCAACAAATTAGATTAGCTGGTAAAGGTGAAGCGGGAATAAATGGTGGACCTCCTGGTGATTTATTTGTTGTAGCTCATGTTAGAGATCATGAATTTTATGTACGTGAAGGAGATAATATCTTCCTTGAATTACCAATTTCATTTACGCAGGCGGCATTAGGAGATGAAGTAGAAGCACCAACTGTTCATGGAAATGTTAAATTAAAAATTCCGGCAGGTACTCAAACAGGTCGAACGTTTAGACTTAAAGGTAAAGGAGCGCCAAATGTAAGAGGTTATGGACAAGGTGACCAACATATACAAGTGCGCGTCATTACACCCAAAAAACTAACCACACGTCAAAAAGAACTTTTAAAAGAGTTTCATGAGCTAAGTTCAGATGATGATCTGTCTGATAAAGAAGATTCATTTTTTGATAAATTTAAAAAAGCATTTAAAGGTGAATAAAATATGAAGTGGAATGAAATTTTAATTCATACTAATCAAGCTGCAGAGGAATTAATTACCCATATTTTAAATGAAAATGGCTCAAATGGTGTAATTATTGAAGACCCTTTGGATTTAGAAATTGAGCGTCCAACTCGCTTTGGCGAAATTTATGATATTGATACATCTAAATATCCTAAAGAAGGGATTTATCTTAAAGGTTATCTCCCTGATAACGAAGAATTTGACGAAAAATTAAAAGTTATCAAACGAGAAATTAATGAACTGGCTCAATTTCAAATACCTGTTGAAGAAATTAAGTACACAATTTCGAGTGTTGATGAAGAAGACTGGGCGACATCTTGGAAAAAATATTATAAACCAACTAAAATATCTGATAAGTTTTTAGTAGTTCCAAACTGGGAAGAAGATTATACATTAGGTGAAGGTGAGTTAAAACTTGTCTTAGATCCAGGTATGGCTTTTGGAACAGGAACGCACCCAACAACAATTTTAAGTGTTAGAGGTTTAGAGCAAGTCGTTCAAAAAGGTGATGAAGTAATAGATGTCGGATGTGGCTCAGGTGTGTTAAGTATTGCGTCTGTTTTGCTTGGTGCAAAAAATGTAGCAGCTTACGATTTAGACGAAGTGGCAGTTAATAGTACAAATATTAATAAAACATTTAATAATATTGATAATAAAATTATTGCTAAACAAAATAATTTATTAAAAGGTGTTACTAAACAAGCAGACGTTATTGTCGCAAATATTCTTGCCGAGATAATCATCGATTTAGTCGAGGATGCAAAAACAATTATTAAACCAAATGGTTATCTTGTTTTATCGGGAATAATTGATAAAAAAGCAGACTTAGTAAAAGGTAAATTAGAAGAACATAACTTTAAAATTATCAAAGAAAAGGCCATGGAGCATTGGATTATGATTATTGCTCAAGCAACTTAATAAATGAGGTTAAAAGATGCAAAGATACTTCGTTAAAGCAGATAATTGGAATACTGAAACAAATAAGATAATTATTACAGGTGATGATGTTCATCATATTCAAAGAGTGATGCGAAATGAGATTGAAGATGAAATAATTTGTATTCATCCAGATAAAACGGTTGCTCGTTGTAAAATTATACAAATAGACAAAGAGTTTGTAGAAAGCCAGATTATCTCACTTGAAGAAAATGAGACAGAATTGCCTATTGAAGTATCGATTGTTCAATCGTTACCAAAAGGTGATAAATTAGATTTAATTATGCAAAAAGGTACTGAGTTAGGGGCAAGTAATTTTTATTTATATGAAGCAAAACGTTCGATTGTTAAATGGAATAAACAAAAAATCCAAAAACGAATGATGCGTTTGAATAAAATTATTAAAGAAGCTGCTGAACAAAGCTATCGAAAAGTCATACCTACTCTGAATGAACCAAACAACTTAAATGCATTAATTGAAGCAACTCAAGCTTATCAAGTTAAATTAATTGCTTATGAGGAAGAGGCGAAAAAAGATACACCATCACACCTTTTTCAAACTGAAATTGAAAAATTACAATCAGGAGACAAATTAGTAATTTTTATTGGGCCTGAAGGTGGTTTTACAAAATCTGAGATTAATCAATTAACAGAATCAGGCTTTAAACCTGTTAAACTTGGCAATCGTATTTTAAGAACTGAAACAGCTTCACTTTATGCTCTTTCTAGTATTTCATATCAATTTGAATGAATTTAAGAAAATGTTTGTCATGAGTTGACCATCAGCTAGTCTTATACTATAATTAACACATACAATTAAAATGTTTTAATTGTCTAAATAGAAGCTTCGTTACTCCGGATGGAGGGAATTTATTATGTCGAAAACAACTCGTGTTCGTAAAAATGAGTCTCTAGAAGACGCACTTCGTCGTTTTAAAAAAGATGTATCAAAAAGTGGTACAATTGCAGAATATCGCAAACGTGAACACTATGAAAAGCCTAGTGTTCGTAGAAAGCTTAAATCTGAAGCTGCGCGTAAACGTAAATAATAAAAGTGGGTGAGAAATAGTTGTCATTGTCAGAGAAGTTAACTGAAGATATGAAACAAGCAATGAAAGCAAAAGATCGTAAGAAGTTAAGCGTTATTCGAATGGTACGTGCTTCATTGCAAAACGAAGCTATCAAACTTGGTGTGGATACTTTATCTGAAGAAGATGAATTGACTATTCTTTCACGAGAATTAAAGCAACGCAAAGATTCTATTGAAGAGTTTGAAAAAGCAGATCGATCTGATCTTGTAGAAAATTTAAATTCAGAGATAAAAATTTTAGAAGTATATATGCCAAAACAGCTAACTGATGAAGAATTAGACCAATTAATCGATCAAACGATGGACGAAGTAAATGCGACTTCTAAACGAGACTTTGGTAAATTAATGGGTGCTCTAATGCCTAAAGTTAAAGGAAAAGCAGAAGGCTCTAAAGTTCAACAGTTAGTAAAAGAAAAATTAGTTTAATGATAATAAACCTTTGTCAGCTATTTTGACAAAGGTTTTTATTTATAATAAATTTTTATTATCACTGAATATATTACCACTCTGTGTTAAACTTAGAGTAGATTTGTAATCGTTTTAAAGGCAGTGATACTGAAGGTTTAAAGGGGTGAGGCTATTTGATGCAATTTAATAACAGAAAAATAATTTATCGTAGCTTATTCATCATATTAATGTTTGTTTTTATCTTTAATTTAAATCCTAATATATCTAAAAGCGCCTCAAAAGATAAATTAGTTTATATCGTTCCAATTGAAAATCAAGTTGAACGAGGTTTGGAAGCCTTCTTAGTTAGATCAACGAAAGAAGCAATCGAAGCTGGTGCTGATCATATTATTTTTGAAATTGATACGCCAGGAGGAAGAGTTGACTCGGCAAGTCAAATTGCAAAATTATTCCAAAGTCTAGAAATAGAGTCGACATCATATATTGTAAATGAGGCACTTTCAGCAGGGTCATATATTGCATTAAACACTGATAATATATATATGAAAAAACAAGCGACTATGGGAGCAAGTGGTGTCATTACAGGTGATGGTAATGCTGCTGATAAAAAAGCTCAATCTGCATGGATTGCAGCAATGAAAAGTGCAGCGGAATCAAAAGACCGAGATCCTCTATATGCTGAAGCAATGGCTAATCCTGACATTGACTTACCCGAATTAGGTGCACCAAAAGGCGAATTTTTAACTCTAGCGCCCAATGATGCAGTTGAAGTTGGCTATGCTGAAGGCATTGTAAATAATCAAATCGACTTATTAGATAGATTAGACCTTTCAGAAGCTACAATTGTTGAAACAAAAACAACGGCTGCTGAGGAAATTGCTCGATTTGTGACAAATCCTGTTGTTATCCCTATCCTTCTTTCAGTTGCTAGTTTAGGATTTATTGTAGAAGTTTTTTCACGTGGAT
>CALZEK010000134.1 GCA_945639745.1 uncultured Bacillaceae bacterium | reverse complement strand
CCAAAAAACAAAAATAAAAAAAAAACCACAAAACCAAAACAAAATTGATCAAAACTAACCATCTAATCACCTCTTATATCTAGCCATTAACCTTTATTATCATAACATATATTAAACTATCCTACAATTAAGTAGTGTGAATTTACACATAATTCAGAACTATTGATTCATGATGTTAATTTCAAACAAAAAAATAAACGAAAGTTATTCTCAATCTCAAATTATAAAGCGACTTATAAGAATAGTCAATAAAAAGTGATTTGTTATACAAATTTAAAGCAGCTACACTGTAGCTGCTTTAAATTTGATTATGTTTCTTCTATTGGTTTTTCTTCATGGTCACACTCACTACATTTAATAATTGTTTCTTTTTTCGTTCTTTTTTCTACCATATAAGCCTTACACTCCGGACATTCTTTTTCTATTGGCTTATCCCAAGAGACAAAGTCACATTCTGGATAGCGATCACAACCATAAAATGTACGACGTTTCTTAGATTTTCTTTCAACCACATTACCTTCTTTACATTTAGGACACTTAACTCCGACTTTTTTCAAAATAGGTTTTGTGTTCCGACAATCAGGAAAATTAGAGCATGCCATGAATTTTCCAAATCGTCCCATTTTATATACCATTGGATGTCCACACTTTTCACAGTCAACACCAACAGGTTCGTCCTCAATTTCTACTTCTTTAATTTCGTCTTGTGCTTTTTCTAATCGTTTACTAAACCCTTGGTAAAATTCATCGATAACATTAATCCACTTTTCTTTCCCTGCTTCAATTTCATCCAAGTCCGTTTCCATTTTAACAGTAAATTCTACATCTGTTATTTCAGGGAAATACTCGACAAGTAAGTCTAATACAATTTCACCAATCTCAGTTGGCACAAATCGACGTTCTTCTAAGGTCACATATCCACGCTTTTGAATAGTGTCTAGTGTTGGCGCATAAGTTGATGGTCTACCTATTCCTTGCTTTTCCATTGTGCCAACTAATGTTGCTTCAGTATATCTTGGAGGTGGTTGTGTAAAGTGTTGTTTTGATTCGACATCCTTAACACTTACAATTTCATCCTCTTCCATTTCTGGTAAAAATTCTTCTTTTTCTTCATTTTCATTATCTGTTCCTTCAATATATATCTTCATAAAACCATCAAATTTAATTTTCGAACCATTTGCTCTGAACTCTACACCATTGTTAAGCAGATGAATAGTCATTGTATCCATAATTGCAGGAGCCATTTGACTTGCTAGAAAACGATTATAAATTAAACGATATAATTTATATTGGTCATTAGAAAGTACGCGTTTTAATGACTCAGGTGTTCGCATTGCACTTGTTGGTCTAATTGCTTCGTGAGCATCTTGGCTACCTTCTTTTTGTTTAGATTGTTTTACAGTTCCTAAATATGATTTTCCATATTCTTTTTCAATATGTTCTTTAGCTTCATTCTTTGCTGTATCAGATATACGCGTTGAATCTGTTCTCATATAGGTTATTAAACCTGTAATGCCTCCGGCTTCTTTACCTAAGTCAATTCCTTCATATAATTGTTGAGCAACCATCATTGTTTTTCGAGCTCTAAAATTAATTGAACGTGCAGCATCTTGTTGTAACGAAGATGTTATAAAAGGTTTAGCTGGATTACGTTTTCTCTCTCTTCGATTTACTTTATCAATATTAAATTCATTACCTTTTATTTTACTTAGTATAGCATCTACATCTTCTTTGTCTTTCAATTCTTTTTTCTTACCATCGATACCGTAAAATTTCCCAGTGAAATTTTTTGAGTCCTTAAAGAACTTAGCACCTATGGACCAATACTCTTCAGGTACAAATGCTTTAATTTCACGCTCTCTATCAATTACCATTTTCACAGCTACTGATTGAACACGTCCTGCACTTAAACCTTTTCTAATTTTTGCCCATAATAGGGGGCTGATATTATAACCTACTAATCGGTCTAATATTCTTCTTGCTTGTTGAGCATCAACTAAATCATAGTCAATCTTTCGCGGATTTTTAAATGATTCTTTGATTGCATCTTTTGTAATTTCATTAAAGACTACACGACATTCTGTTGTCTCATCTACGTTTAATGCGTGAGCCAAGTGCCAAGCAATTGCTTCACCTTCTCTATCAGGGTCTGCTGCTAAATAAATTTTATTTGCTTTTTTTGCTTCTTTTCTTAATTCTTTTAATACATCGCCTTTTCCACGAATTGTAATGTATTTCGGATTATAATTATCATCTACATCAACGCCCATCTGACTTCGTGGTAAATCTCTTACGTGGCCCATTGATGCTCTAACCACATATTTCCTTCCTAAATATCGTTCAATTGTTTTTGCTTTAGCTGGTGATTCAACAATTACTAAGTCTTTTTTTATTTTACTACGTTTCTTTTTTGCAGTTGTTTTCTTTTTAACGGGTGCTTTTTTTGTTTCTTTTGTCATCTATAATTCCTCCTATATAATGAGGTTATTTATCTCTAATAATGTTTTAATAACTCCTAAAATTGAAATCTCATTAATAGTAAGGACAGTTTTTAGTTTTGTCAAATGAAGTGCAAGTAAGATACTTGCCTCTTTATAGTTATATTTGATTAAAATCTTCAATTATATCATTAGTATTTAAAATTAATTTAGCCCCTTGTTGAATCAATTTATTATTTCCTAATGTTTGTTTTTCTAAAAGTTCTCCTGGTACAACATAAACTTCTCTTCCTTGATCTAATGCTTGATCTACAGTGATTAAAGTTCCACTTTTTTCTCCTGATTCTATAACGATTGTTCCTTTAGTTAACCCACTAATAATTCGATTTCTTTCTGGAAAATGATGACGCTGAGCTTTGATATTTGGAGGGTACTCTGAAATTACTAAACCATGATTTTTAATTTTATTAAATAATTTTATATTTTCTTTTGGATAAATATGATTAAAACCACTTCCTAGAACACTTATCGTCCATCCTTTTAATTCTAATGTTTTTTGGTGTGCAAAACTATCAATTCCTCGAGCCATTCCACTGACAATAATCCAGTTTTCTTTTACCAAAGGCGCCACAAAATAATTCACTTTATATCTTCCATTAATAGTAGGATTTCTCGTTCCTATTACACTAATTGATTTTGCTTCTTTTAATAAATTTAAATTTCCTTTGGCATAAATAACAAATGGAGGATCAGGAATATGTTTAAGTTGATTAGGATAATAAGAATCGAAGTAAGTGATAATGTAACAATTTAAAGCATCTTTTTTTATTTGGTTTATGAATGTTAATGAATGAAGTTTATTATGAATTGTTATTGCCTTTGCTGGAGTAATATTTAAAAGAGAGGATATTTCTGAAGGGGTTTTTTGATAGATAATTTGCAAACTAGAATCCAGAGTTAATAAGTAAGAAATTCTTTTTCGAGTTAAATGTTTAATTCTTGTTAAATGAATTAATCTTAATCTAAATTTTCGCATTTATAAACTCCTTTATAAAAAAATAGAAGTGGGCTCTATAACCCACTTCTATTTTATTTTAATGTGTTTTACATTTTTCTGCTAAATCATTTTCTTTTAGTAATTCTATCATAGTCTCTCCCATTTTGGCTGGAGATTCTGCAACTTTAATACCACACTCTCTCATAACTCTTTGCTTTTCTGCTGCAGTACCTTCTCCACCAGATATAATAGCACCTGCGTGACCCATTCTTTTCCCTGGAGGTGCTGTTGCACCACCAATAAATCCTGCAACAGGTTTTGTCATGTTTTCTTTAATCCATTTTGCTGCATCTTCCTCGGCAGTTCCACCAATTTCACCTATCATAACGACAGCATAAGTTTCAGGATCTTCATTAAATTCTTTTAAAACATCAATGAACGATGTTCCATTAACTGGATCGCCCCCTATTCCAACTGCTGTTGTTTGTCCATAACCTGCTTGTGTAAGTTGATGTACTGCTTCGTAAGTTAATGTTCCTGACCTTGAAACAACACCTATATGACCTTTTTTATGAATATAACCAGGCATAATCCCTATTTTACATTCATCAGCTGTTATCACACCTGGACAATTGGGTCCAATTAATGTAGTCTTTTTATCTTTCATAAACTCTTTTACTTCAATCATATCTTTAATCGGAATGTGCTCTGTTATACAAATAGTTAAATCTAATTCAGCATCCGTTGCTTCCATTATTGCATCTGTGGCAAAAGCTGCCGGAACATAAATAATTGATACTGTTGCTCCAGTAGCTTTGACAGCGTCTTCAACTGTGTTAAACACAGGTACAACTAATACTTCTTCTCCCCCACGTCCAGGAGTAACTCCACCTACAATCTTCGTTCCATATTTAATCATTTCTTTAGTATGGTCTAAACCAGCAGATCCTGTGATACCTTGAACAATTACTTTAGTTTCAGAATTAACATATATACTCATTTATCGTACGTCCTTTCTAACTATTATTAAGTATTAAATTACTTGTTTTCGACTTCTTGAACCATTTTCACAATTTTATCAGCACCATCAGCCATTGAGTCAGCCGATGTAATATTTAATCCTGATTCTTCAAGCAT
>CALZEK010000133.1 GCA_945639745.1 uncultured Bacillaceae bacterium | reverse complement strand
AAGGATGTTAGCTATGGAAAAAATTGTTGTTATTGGCACTGGATTGATGGGAAATTCTATTACACTTTCTATTGCGTGGGGGAATTTTCCAGTTACTGTTTTTGGTTTAAATCATGCTGAAATTAAAAAAGCACAAAAAGATATTAAGCATGACGTTAGCATGCTGATTGATAGTGACATTATTACTGAAAATAAGGCAGAAGATATCTTATCTCGAATTAACTATTCTATCGATTTAAAAGAAGCCGTTAGAGATGGAACATTTATTATCGAAGCTGTTCCAGAAAAGTTATCGATTAAACAAGAACTATTCCAACAACTTGAAAAACATTGTAATAAAGATACAATTTTTGCGAGTAATTCTTCAAGTTTACCCCCTTCAAAAATTGCTGAAAAATTACACTATCAAGAAAGAGTTTTAGGTGCACATTTTTGGAATCCAGCGCACTTAATACCGCTTGTTGAAATTATTAAAGGTAATAAAACTAAAGATGTTTTTATTCAAAGAGCCCAACAGTTACTTTTAAAAATAAATAAACAGCCTATTCTTGTTAATAAAGAAATTGTTGGATTTGTTGGTAACAGATTACAATTTGCTCTCTTAAGAGAAGCACAATATTTATATGAAACAGGTGTTGCATCTATTGAAGACATCGATAAAGCAGTTCAATTAAGTATTGGTAGGCGGTTAGGTGTTACAGGTCCTTTTCTAAGTGCAGATCTGGGTGGATTAGATGTGTTTAAATCAATCTCAGATTATACATTTTCAAATTTATCAAATGAAGAAAAGGCAACTGAATCGATTAATCAGCTCGTCAATGAGAATCATCTAGGAGAAAAGAGTGGACAAGGATATTATAATTGGCATGATGATTTTGGTGAAAAAATTAAACAAAAGCGTAAAGAAGAACTAATTCATTGGTTAAAAAAAGATATTAAAAACATTTAAGGAGACGATATATATGTTAAATGGAAATAATAAAGTTGCTTTTATTACAGGTGCAGCAAGTGGAATTGGCTATGCAACAGGTGTTCATTTTTTAAAGAACGGTTACAGAGTTGTTTTTAGTGATATAAATAAACAAGGTCTTAAAGATGTAGAAGAAACATTGCAAAATCAAAATATCCTTACTGTTGCATGCGATGTTACTAATGAAGAAGAAGTGAAATATGCACTTGATCAGACAATGAAAGAATTTGGACAAATTGATGTAGTTATCAATAATGCAGGCATGCAACACGTTGATTTAGTTGAAGATTTTCCAACAGAAACATTTGATTTAATGATGAGAATTATGGTAACAGCTCCTTTTATTATTTCAAAGCACTGTTTCCCAATTATGAAAGAACAAAAATTTGGACGTATTATTAATATGTCTTCAATTAATGGATTGATTGGTTTTGCAGGTAAAGCGGCTTATAATTCAGCAAAACATGGTGTTAACGGACTAACAAAAGTACTCGCTTTAGAAGGAGCAGATTATGGCATTACAGTTAATTCTATTTGTCCTGGTTATGCAGATACACCATTAGTTAGAGGACAATTTGAAGATTTAGCTGCCACACGTAACGTTTCTTTAGATAGTGTTTTGGAAGAGATTATTTATCCACTTGTCCCACAAAAGCGCCTAATTGGTGTAGATGAAATTGCAAATTACATGTTATTTTTAGCTAGTCCATTAGCTAAAGGCATTACAGGACAAGCAGCCGTTATCGATGGTGGATACACAGTACAATAAATAAGGAGGTTATAATATGTTAGGTATATTACTTGGATTAATTGTTTTAATGGGATTGGCTTACTTAGGTTGGTCAATTTTATGGGTCGCACCTATCGCTGCAGGGGTTGTTGCCATAACTGGTGGCCTTGATTTACTTGATGCTTACACTGACACCTATATGGGTGGATTTGTAGATTTTGCTAAAGCTTGGTTTCCTGTATTTATGCTTGGTGCTATTTTTGGTAAATTAATGGAAGATACTGGCATGGCTCGTTCAGTTGCTATTGCACTAACTAAAATTATTGGAACAAAACGAGCTATTTTAGGAGTAATTGTTTCTGCTGCAGTATTAACATACGGTGGAGTTAGTTTATTCGTTGTTGTTTTTGCTATCTATCCACTTGCTTTAACTTTATTTAAAGAAGCTAATATAAGTAGAAAACTGATTCCTGGAACTGTTGCACTTGGTGCCTTTACATTTACAATGACTGCATTACCAGGAACACCACAAATTCAAAACTTAATTCCAATGGAATACTTTAAAACAACAGCTACTGCTGCTCCTATCATGGGAATTATTGCTACACTTGTTATGGCAGTTGGCGGATATATTTATTTAATTTGGCGTGAGAAAGTGATGCGAAAGAATGGAGAAGTTTACACCGAACCAAAAGAAACTGTTAAAGTTGATGATTCAGTTCCTCCTAACTTTTTACTTTCATTACTCCCTTTATTAGCAGTTTTAATTACGTTAAATTTATTTAAGTGGGATATTATTCTTGCCTTACTCACTGGGATTATTTTAATCATGTTGTTAAACATTCATAAATTTAAAAAATTTGTTAAAGCAATTAATGGTGGAGCTGTGGGTTCTGTTACAGCGATAATTAACACAAGTGCTGCTGTAGGATTTGGAACTGTTGTAAAAGTAGTGCCTGGATTTGATAAATTAACTGAATTACTTCTTGGTATTAAAGGAAATCCACTTATTTCTGAAGCTGTTGCAGTTAATATTTTAGCTGGTGCTACAGGATCCGCTTCTGGTGGTATGGGAATTGCACTTGAGGCATTAGGTTCAAAATACTACGAACTTGCACTTGAAACAGGTATCCCACCTGAAGCTTTCCACCGCGTTGCCTCACTTGCATCTGGTGGACTTGATACATTACCTCACAATGGTGCTGTATTAACATTACTTACTATTACCGGCATGAGTCATCGCGATAGCTATAAAGATATATTTGTCGTTGCCGTTCTTCTGCCTATTCTTTCAGTTATTGTAGCTATTTTATTTAGTACAATTGGTATTTATTAAAGGAAACATCTAAAAGTCATTCTAAACTTTTGTTTAGAATGACTTTTTGGTTTTGACAATCTTTTTTTGATATGTTACGTTTGTATCGTTAAGAACGTTAAATTTAAATTTAACGTTCTTAACGATACAACTCCGAGGAGGAATTCATTTGAATATAAAAAAACAATTTATTGATGGTAATTGGATACTTGCAAACAATAAAGAAACAAGAGAAATTATCAATCCATATAATCAAGAAATAATAGCTATTGTCACAGAAAGTGATGAAACAGATACACAAGAAGCAATCAAAGCTGCAAGAGATGCATTTGACCATGGTGAATGGCCAAACCTTACTAATATAGAACGAGGTCGAGTTGTTAGGAAAATTGCTGATTTAATTGAACGTGATGCTGAAGAATTAGCTAAACTTGAAACACTTGATACAGGTAAAACTTTAGAAGAAAGTCGTTGGGATATGGAGGATATCGCTGAAGTATTTCGCTACTACGCAGATATTGGTGATAAAGACGGTGGAGAGGTAATTCCCTCACCCATTCCAAATTCGGTAAGTCGTGTCGTTAATGAGCCTGTTGGCGTATGTGCGCAAATCACACCTTGGAACTACCCATTACTTCAAGCTTCTTGGAAACTTGCTCCAGCTCTTGTTGCTGGTAACACACTCATTATGAAACCAAGTGAGATAACACCACTTACAACAATTAAAGTTTTTGAACTAATGGAAGAAGCTGGCTTACCTAAAGGTGTTGCTAATTTAGTTTTAGGCGCTGGATCAACAGTTGGAAGTGAACTTTCTAAACATATGGATGTTGATTTGATTTCCTTTACAGGTGGTGTTGGAACAGGAAGAAAAATCATGCAAGCAGCAACAAGTAATATTAAAAAAGTCGCTTTAGAATTAGGTGGGAAAAACCCAAATATTATTTTTAAAGATGCTGATATGGATGTCGCTATTGATAATGCACTAAATGCTGTCTTCTTCCATGCTGGTCAAGTCTGTTCTGCTGGAACAAGACTTATTGTAGAAGACACAATCCATGATGATTTTATTGATGCTCTTAAAAAACGTGTAGAAAAAATCGTTCTAGGAAATGGTTTAGACGATCAAACAGAGATGGGACCGCTTATTTCAAAAGAACATTTAGAAAAAGTAAGCACTTATGTCGATAATGGAGTCAAAGAAGGTGCGACGCTTCTTATTGGCGGGACTAAACCAAAAGACACAGCACTTGAAAATGGTTTCTTTTATTTACCTACCGTTTTAACAGATTGTACAACTGATATGGCCGTTGTCCAAGACGAAGGTTTCGGTCCTGTTATCACTGTCGAGCGTTTTACAACAGAAGATCAAGCAATCAAACTAGCTAATGATTCTGTTTACGGTTTATCTGGTGGTGTTTGGACACAAGACTTAGCAAAAGCAGAGCGTTGTGTCAATAAAATGCGCATGGGTACTGTTTGGATTAATGACGTAAACAATTACTTCCCTCAAGCACCATGGGGCGGTTATAAACAATCAGGATTTGGTCGTGAACTCGGTACAACAGGTCTAGAAGAATATCAAGAACAAAAACATATCTTTACTAACTTAAAACCTGAAGCAATGAACTGGTTTGGTAATAAATAATATTTAATAAAAGGAGTATTGCAATGAAAAAAAACATCTTAACAATAGGTTTACTCACATTAGTAACTACTTTACTATTTT
>CALZEK010000132.1 GCA_945639745.1 uncultured Bacillaceae bacterium | reverse complement strand
ACCTACACTTCCTTCAATTGAATTAACGCAATGTCCACAAGACATACCTTGTACTTGTAATGTAATTTGTTCCATATTTGTTACCTCCTAATTTTGATGTTAAAACTAACATACAATACCCCCGTAGTGTATTTCAAGTATAAAAACTTAATCTCTTAAATTTATTTTTACACATCTAGATAATTTTATACTGAAAACACAAACATTATAAAAAATAATTACTTATAACGGGATTTAATCTTTTACACCTTTTAATAATCTTAATCCATTAAAAATAACAGCCAATGTACTACCCTCATGAAATATTACGGCTAAAGTCATATTCATTTGTCCAATCACATTGGAAATTACTAAGAGAACCACAACCGCTAAAGCAAAAATAATGTTTTGCCATACAACTTTCCGTAACTTTTTAGCAAGCTTATGTGTATAGGCAAATTTTGATAAATCGTTTTTCATTAATACGCCGTCTGCAACATCTATTGCTATATCTGTTCCTTCTCCCATCGCAATACCTATATCTGCGGTAACAAGTGCTGGCGCATCATTCACACCGTCACCAACCATCGCCATGACTGGATAAGTTTCTTTTAATTCCATAATAATAGAAGCTTTTTCATCAGGCATGACATTTCCACGCACTTCATCAATTTCTAATTGACGACCAATCGCCTCACCTGTTTGCTTGGCATCACCTGTAAGCATGATAGTATGGATTTTCTCGTCCTTAAAATATTGGACAGCTGATTTCGATGTCTCTTTGGGAACATCCTGAATGGCAAGTAGTACAAGAACCTTCTCATCTGTTCCGAAATATACAACTGTCTTACCCTCACGTTCAAAAAAGTCTGTTTGTTTTTTAATATCTTTTGGAATAACATTGTAAGAATTAGGTTTTCCAATTTTATACGCTATGTCTCCAACTCGTGCAGTTAATCCTACTCCGATAATATTTTCCACCTCTAGTTCAGTTGGTTCAATATTCTTATAATGTTTGATAATCGCTTGAGCAAGTGGGTGATTCGATTTGCTTTCCATTGATACAATAATATTTTCAAATTCTATCTGCTCTTCTTCTGTCACTTCATTTCCAAAATAAACTTCTGTTACAACTGGTTTACCTGTAGTTAATGTACCTGTTTTATCAAAAGCTACAGCTGTTAAATCCGATAAATTTGATAAGTAAGATCCACCTTTAAATAATACGCCACGTTTTGCTAAATTACTTATTGCTGAGAGTGTAGCAGGTATATCAGTAACAGCTAACGCACAGGGTGATGTAGCAATCAGAAATACCATCGTTCGGTAAAAGCTATCATAAGTTGACCACTGTAATAAAGTAATTCCTAATAAAAAGAACAGTGGTGTCAAAAGTAAAACAATCGTTACGTATTTAGGCTCTATCTTTTTAATGAAAGCTGCCGTTTTTGAAATGTTATTTTGTGTTTGACTAACCATTTCAATGATTTTGGAAATAACCGTATCTGAGCTATCTTTAGTTACTTTCATTACTAAAGTTCCCGTTCCATTCATTGTACTACCATAGACCATATCTCCTGTTTTCTTTTCTACAGGAATACTTTCACCCGTAATCGAGGACTGATCAACAGAACTATTGCCTGATATGACAACTCCATCTGTCGGAATTTGATCACCATTTAGTACAGAAAGTTTATCCCCTACTTTTAAATCAGCAACATCAACGATTTCAGTTTTACCATTTTCAAACATTCTTCGTGCAGTCGTAGGATTGATTTTAATTAAATTTGTAATTTCCTTATTACTTTTATCCTCTGCATAATGCTCTAAAAAATGAGCACCACCAAAAATAAGAATTAATAAGGCTGCCTCCATGTACTCACCAATAATGACCGCTCCAATCGCTGCTAGGGTCATAAGTATATGAATATTAGGCATAAATTTCTTTTTCTTCTTTGTTTGTTTAAATGTATCTAAAAAACCTTCGATGATAATGTGATACCCTGATAAAACTAAGGAAGTAATGTATAGCATTGATTTTATTGTTCCTGTACTTACAAATAGCGCAATCAAAAAAGCAACAAGTCCTGCAAAGAACAAAATAATTTCTGCTTTACCTCCATGGCTATGATCATGATCATGATCGTGGTCATGATCGTGGTCATGATCGCGGTCGTGGTCACCATGCATTAATTCACTCATAATAATCTATCTCCTTTATCTAAATAATATCTTTATTCCATTTGCTTTCAATCTCTATCAAATCACTTATTTTCTATACCTTCACCATATATCAATACATGAACATACATACATATTATGTGTGTGAAAATAGTAAGTTTTCTTTATCCTTTTACTATTTTTATGAGTCAAAAATTATATACATTACGTATGGCGAGCATGAGCTATCATCTGTTCTAAGATTTGGATGACGTGTTCATCGTCTTGCGAATAAAACATTGTCGTACCAGCACGCCGGTTTTTAACTAATCGTAAATTCTTTAAAAATCGTAATTGATGCGAAACTGTCGATTGACCCAAATCTAATATATGTGCTATTTCATTTACAGAACATTCCTTTTGATAAAGCAAATGCAATATTCTAATCCTTGTTGGATCTCCAAGTGCTTTAAACGTTTGAGATACAATAAATAATGTTTCTTCATCTAAATCCATTTCCGTATCATACTTTTCATCTTCTTTCAAAATACACCATACCTCCTTATATGAACATATTATCATATAGTCATTTAACAGGCAATATTTCAGCTCTTCACACTCTATTATTTAGTGTCATCAAAAAAGGAACAATTATGTTGCCCTGAGTATAAAAGTTAACAAATTATTATCCTAGTTACTTTTTCCTAAAACTAGTTGGTGACATTCCTATATTTTTTTTAAACATTCGTCCAAAATATGAAGGATCTTGAAAACCTATTTGTCGGGCGATTTCGCTGACAGGGGTATTAGAATAACATAATAAACGTTTAGCTTCTAGCAATTGACGTTCGCGTAAAACTTCTCCAGCTGTTTTATCTAATGTCTTTTTAACGGATTCAATTAAATGATTTGTTGTCACATGTAATAAAGCAGCGTATTCAGGAATACTAGTAATTGTTTTATAGTAAACATTCACCAAATTCAAATATTCCTTGGTTAACCGTAAAGCTGCCTCTTCTCGATGTTTACCTTTCCAACTATGATTAATTCGTCCTAACTCCACCAAAATTAGATTTAAATAATTCCTTAAAACTAACTCACGGTCCTCAAATTCGGATTTATATTCTCGTTCCAATAAATTAAAAATATGACTAAAAAAGCTCACTTGCTCTTGATTGATGCAATAAAATGGGTTTTCACCAAGTAACTGAAACAAAGATAGCGATGCCCCATTAATATATCCTAACTCGCTATCCGTTAACATATCTTTGGAAAACATCAATAAATAACCATTAAGTGTTGCTCCTGATTCATTCACTTTTAATCTATGCATTTGACCAGGTGAAGTAAGAGAGAGTGTATGAGATGAATAATTGTATTTTTGGAAATCGATTTGAATCGTTCCACTCCCTGCAATAATCCAAAGTAATTGGAAAATATCGTGCCTATGCAACCCAAGCGTATCTATTCTATTAGCCACTGAATCCGAATCAATTGGCAAGAGTTTAAAATTGTGAATTCCTAATTCCTTTCCCGATATAATAGGAAGCATTTTACTCATCTTTACACTACCTCTCCATACTTAAATCATACTTTCTACTTAACTGATTCACTCGTTTTCTCATGGATAGATAAAAGCTTTTCATGGAACGTGGACCAAATTGGTTTCAGTTCTTTTTCTGGTTCTAAATACAGTTTTGCATGACTAATTGCTGAAGCGCCTTCCATAAAACCAGCTGCGATTAACCCTTGAAGTTTTCCAGGGTAGGTAGAAACATCTCCTGCTGCAAAAAGGCCTGGCACAGTCGTTTCCATAGAAGTATTAACCCTAATACTATCAGTGCCACGATTTTCAAGCTCTAAACCCCAATGCTTAATTCCTCCTAAATCCGGTATGACACCATGACAAATTATGACATCATCTACTGGGAGATTAAACGTATCCCCTCTATTAACACACTCAACTGTTACACTTTCAATTTTATCACCGTTTCCGTTGATGTCTTTTAATTGACTTGATGTCATCAATTGAACAGGAGCTTGTTTCATTTTTGCAACATTCCCTTCATGGGCGCGAAACTCATCTCTACGGTGCACTACCCAAACTGATTTCGCAATTGTCGCAAGCGCTAGTGCATAATCAACAGCAGAATCCCCACCACCAGATATAAGTACTTTTTTATCTCGGAATCGTTCCATACTTTCTTCTATATTATAATGGATATGATTATTTTCATATTGATAGGCATTTGCTAATTCTAATTTTTGGGGTACGAGGGTTCCTCCACCGATTGCTATAATAATCGTTTTAGTGAAATGCACATCACCTGTATTACTAGTCAATCGAAATGTATTATCAGGAAGTCTTGTCATTTGTTCCACCATTTGATTTAATACAATCACTGGTTCAAATGTTTTGGCCTGCATTTCGAGCTCTTTAACTAAATGATCTCCTGTAGTTTCTAATACTCCTCCAATGTCATACAAAGGTTTGTCACCATAATAAGGTAATTTACCTCCTAGCACTGGTGCACCCTCAATTATTTTCGTTTTCATATCGCGCATTCCCGCATAAAACGCGGAGAATAGTCCTGTTGGTCCTCCTCCA